>CAZPIZ010000029.1:0-14674 GCA_964586615.1 uncultured Acidimicrobiaceae bacterium
TGGCGCGACGAGATGGGGTCCTGGCCCCATCTCGTCGCGCCAAAACGGGGATTTGGATTCAGATCTGCACCGGGGCCGGCGCTGGCTGCTTGGCGATGGTCCCGGTCAGCAAATAGCCCGATCGAGCCGATCACGGCGAGATACGACACCGCCACCCACGTCTCGGTGTCCGTCGGCAAGGCCCACCTCTCTCCAACAACCCCCGAGGCGGCCAGCAAGAGCGGTCCGCCGATCACCATGGCGACGGCATTGGTGGAGATCGGATTGGCCGACGGGAGCATTTTCAAGACCACGCCCGCCTCGGAGGCGGCGGCCGCAGAACCCAACATCGCCAGCAAGGACAGCCACGGCAGGCGGTCGGCTGCGGCCGGATTCGCCAGGATGACGATTCCCACCAGCGTTATCAGCGATCCGACCAACCCACGCACCCGGAACGGCTCGATGCGGTGGAGAGGTGCCAGAAATACGGTGAACAAGGGCGTAGCTGCGAAAACCACCGCTCCAATGCCAGCCGGTAGGGTCGTCAATGACCAATATGCCAACCCGTACGCCGCGGTGAAGTTCAACAACCCGTACAGGACCGCCGCCCACAGCGCCCGACCACGAGGCATCGGAAGCCGTCGAAGCGCCAACACTGCCAGCAGAAGCACCGCCGCGCTGGTGAACCTGACCCCGGCACCGAACATCGGTGCCAGTTCCCGATTAGAGAAGCGGACGGCCACGAAGTTGAACCCGCCGATGAGCACGAAGGCGCCAAACGCGGCGAGGACCGCCCGGCTGGGCACGTGTTACCCCAGATCGGTAGGGTTCAGCCGCCTGAACGCCCGGCGCCCGTTACTCCGGTCGAGGACGGCGGCTTCCCATCCCTCCGGATCACGGCCCTCGGCGGTGCGAAAGGCGGATTCACCCAGGGCGACCGCCGCCTCCAGGGTCAGCCCTTCAGACCATCCCTGGCGCAGGGCCTCGGTAAGGGCTTCGGCCTTGCCGCCGATCGCCGTCACCCGCCGCTCATCGTTGAGCGTGCCGTCATAGGAAATTCGATAGATCCGATTGGGCTCGCCAACTTCGGCGATGAGCACCTCCACCTCGTACGGCTTTGGTTCCCGGGAAAAGATTGCTCCCAGCGCCTCCGAGAAGGTAGTCGCCAGCGCCTGGGCGTTGACGTCCTCGCGGCTGTAGAGATAGCCCATCAGGTCGGCCTGGCGGATGCCGGCTTTGCGCAGAGTCTCGAATTCGTTGTACCGGCCGACCCCGGCGAAGGCGATGCGGTCGTAGACCTCGCTTATCTTTCGCAAAGCAGTCGATGGGTTCTCCGCCAGGAGCAAGAGTCCGTCGCCGTACTCGATCACGGCTATGGACCGTCCCCGGGCGATTCCCTTGCGAGCGAACTCCGCCTTGTCCCGGACCTGTTGTTCGGGTGGTACGTAGAAAGAGAGGCTCACCTGATCTGCTCCACCGCCAGCTCAGCCGCCGGCCTGATCGCGTCGTCCGTCAATTCGCGCAATCCAGTGCTGTCGATGACCATCACGTTGGGAAGGATGCCCCGGCGGAGGTCAGGACCTCCCGTAGCCGTGTCCTCCTGGGCAGCCGAGACCAAAGCCCCAACCGCCACACTCACCGCTTCGTCCGACGTCAAACCATCGCTGAATGCGGTTCGCAAGAAGGCCTTCGCCAGGCTGGCGCCCGAGCCGGTCGACCCGAAATCCTTCTCTTCGTAACGGCCTCCGACCAGGTCGTAGGTGTAGAGACGACCTCTGCCAATCAATTCGTCAAAGCCTGCAAAGAGCGGCACCACGACGAGACCCTGGAACGCCATCGGCAGTTGGTTTCGCACCAACCGGGCCAGAAAGGCCGCTTTGCCTTCGAGTGACAGCCGGTTTCCTTCGATTTTCTCGTAGTGCTCCAACTCCACCTGGAACAAGCGGACCATCTCGATGGCCAGACCGGCAGTGCCGGCTATCGCTACTCCCGAGTGGGAGTCGGCCGCGAAGACCTTGCGAATGGTTCGATGAGCAACCATGTTGCCCTCCGTGGCCTGGCGATCGCCTGCCATAACCACACCGTCTGCGTACCTCAGCGCCAGGACGGTTGTGCCTTCCGGTACCTGAATAGCTCGGGCATCGGTTGGAAACTCCAGGGTACGCGTGTATCCAAGGGTCGACAGCAGATCAGTGAAGCTAGAACCGGGAGCCGGAATGTCGAAAAGCAGCGGAAGTCGAGGGCCCGGACTCACTCGCCGCCCTTCTGGATGTAGTTCTTGACGAACTCCTCGGCGTTTTCCTCCAGGACCGAGTCGATCTCGTCCAGTAGTTCGTCAAGTTTTTGATCGTCAGCCTCGCTGCGGGGAGAGGCCGTCTCTTCCTCCACCTCGGGGCGCTCCGCCTCTTTCGAACGGCGGGACTGTTCACGTTCTGCCATCAGTGTCCTCCGAGAGCGATAATCAGACCGGCGGCATCGTCGACCGAGTCGAGCAGATCGCCCACTCGGAGACGATCACCGCGCAGTGGTTCCATCATAGGAACCCGTTTGAGATGGGTTTCGCCGACATCAAACACCAGGGAATCCCAATTGGCTGCTACCAACGACCCGGGGAACCGCGAGACGCATGTGCCCCGGAAGTAGGCCCTGGTTCGTTCCGGTGGTGCGGTTTCGGCAGCTTCGATCTCGTCGTCGGTGAAGAGCCTGTGCATTTGCCCTCTCGCGGCCAGGTGCTGGTAGAGGCTTCGGGCCGGATCGACGTCGTGATACTGGAGATCGAGGGCCTTCAGCTTGTGGTCCTCCCAGGAGAGTCCGTCTCGTTCGACGTAACCCTCCAGAAGACGAAGTTTGGCCGCCCAATCCAAGCGGTTGGCAGTGCGAGCCGGGTCGGTTTCAAGATCGGTCAGGATCGATTCCCAGGTGTCGACCACCCTGCGGGCGACGTCGTCGTCGGAAAGCTCAGCCTCGACGTACTTCTTGACCCATTCGTGATAGCGCCATTGCAATTCGAGTGCCGTGGCCTCGCCACCACCGTCGAGTTGGAGCGGACGCCCCAAGGTGAGGTCGTGGCTGACCTGCCAACAGGATTCGACCGGATCGGCCAGATCGAGCGGATCGGGCAGGGCGCCGTCTTCGAGAGCCGCCAGCAGCAGCGAGGTGGCGCCGAGCTTCAGGAAAATCTGCAATTCGGAGAGGTTGGCGTCGCCGATGATCACATGAAGACGCCGGTACTTGCTTGGATCTCCGTGGGGCTCGTCGCGGGTGTTGACGATCGGACGTTTGAGGGTGGTCTCGAGACCGACCTCTTCTTCGAAGAAGTCAGCGCGTTGGGTGATCTGAAAGCCGACGTCGGGGCGGCCGTTCTCGGCACCCACCTTGCCGGAACCGGTGAATATCTGCCGGGTGACCAGAAATGTGGTCGCAAACCGGATCACGTCGCCAAAGGGGGTCTCACGCGAAAGCAGATAGTTTTCGTGGGCGCCATACGAATTGCCCTTGCCGTCCGAGTTGTTCTTATACAACGACATCCGCTGACCGGGCTGGAGCAGATCGGCGGTGGCGACCGCCGCCCGGTGCATCACTCTCTCCCCCACCTTGTCGTAGAGAGCGGCTTCGAGCGGGTCGTAGCACTCCGGTCCGGCGTACTCGGGGTGGGCATGGTCGACATACAGCCTGGCGCCATTGGAAAGCACGGCGTTGACAAGGGCACCCTCTGGATCGCTCACGCCGTAGCCCTCGTGGCCGAATCCACGGGCGTCCCGGCCCGGGGACTCCTCTTCGTAAGACCACTGAACCCTCACCCGCTTACCCGGGTAGGAGTTGACCAGTTGGGCAGAGGCCAGGGCAGGGTTGAAATCTCGTGCTGACCTGACGCTGATCCCGTACTCGGTCTCGGTGCCGAGCACTTTGTGGATTGCCATTGCCTAAAGGTACTGACCGCCCGAGACAGCTTCGATCAGCCGGCTCTCGGACTCGCCACCGACCAGGGTCCTGACATAGACGATACGCTCGCCCTTCTTGCCAGAGATCTTGGCCCAGTCGTCGGGATTGGTCGTGTTGGGCAGGTCTTCGTGCTCCCGGAACTCCTGCTTTATCGCCGCCAGGAGGTCGGTCCGGCGAATTCCACTGCCCCCGCCCGCAATCTCCCTCTTGATGGCGTCCTTCTTGGCCCGACGCACGATGTTCTCGATCATTGCTCCCGATGAGAAGTCCTTGAAGTAGAGCACTTCCCGATCGCCGTTTGCATAGGTGACCTCGAGGAAACGGTTCTCTTCGCCTTCTGAGTACATCGCGGCGACGGTGGATTCGATGATCTCGTGGAACATTCGCTCGACATCGCCGTCACAAGCCGCCAGCTCATCGGCGTCGAGCGGGAGATCACCCGAAAGGTAGATCTTGAAGATCTGGCGAGCGGCAGCGGTGTCTGGACGGGAGATCTTGATCTTCACATCGAGACGCCCGGGCCGGAGGATGGCCGGATCGATCAAGTCCTCACGATTGGAGGCGCCGATCACCATGACATTCCTAAGCGACTCCACCCCGTCGAGCTCGGAAAGCAACTGCGGCACGATCGTGGATTCGACATCGGAGCTTATACCGCTACCGCGGGTTCTGAATAGGGAATCCATCTCGTCGAAGAAGACGATGACGGGCACACCTTCGTCAGACTTCTCCTTGGCCCGTTGGAAGATCAAACGGATCTGACGCTCGGTTTCTCCCACCCATTTGTTGAGCAGCTCCGGACCTTTGATGTTCAGGAAGTAGGACCGAGCGTCGGGATGACCGGTTCGCTCGGCCACCGCCGTGGCCAGGCTGTTGGCCACGGCCTTAGCGATGAGGGTCTTGCCACAGCCGGGGGGCCCATACAGAAGTATGCCCTTGGGTGGCACCAGGCCGTAGCGCGAGAAAAGGTCGCGATGGAGATAGGGCAGTTCGACCGCGTCGCGGATCTCTTCGATCTGTGATACGAGACCGCCGACCTGCTCGTAAGTGACGTCAGGGATCTCTTCCAGGACAAGTTCTTCGACCTCGGGCCTGGCCAGGCGCTCGACCACGAGCCCAGCCCGGGGGTCGATCCGGACGAAGTCCCCGGCCCGCACCTTGACGTCGGTCATCAAATCGGCCATTGAGACGACCTTCTCGTCATCGGCATGAGCGATAACAACGAGACGGCCATCCTCCAACTTCTCGCGGACCCTGACCACCTCACCGGTCGGATCGAAGTTGCGTATGTCGATGATGGTGAACGATTCGTTGAGAAGAACCTCCTGACCCTTCTGGAGGAGCTTCACCTCGACGGCCGGCTGAGCCGCCACCCGCAGCTTGCGGTTGCCGGTCATGATGTCGACGGTTCCGTCGTCGTTGACTGAAGTAACGGTTCCGAAGTTGTTGGGTGGCGAGGTCAGCTTGTCGACCTCTGCCCGCAGCACCGAAAGCTGTTCCCGCGCCTCCTCGAGAACCGTGGCCAGCTTGTCGTTCTGGACGAGTGAACGCGTCAGCTTCTCGTGGGATTCGGCCAGCCTCGCTTCCAGATCCTGCATGCGGCGGGGAACGTCCTGAAGGCGGCGGCGAAGAGTGACGACCTCGTCTTCGAGTGTCGTCAGTTGTCGACGAAGCTCGGCCGCTTCCTCATTCCCGCTCGGACTCATTGGTGCTCCTGGCTTAGGCCTACCCGTTAGGCAGTATACGAAGAGGTCGGGTTATCGCTACGGGTATCGGAAACCAATGCCGAGATAAGCAGTCCTTTGTGCCCGAACGGTGATTTAGGAGGTGTCGGAGTGAGCGCCGGGGTCGATTAGAATTATGGCCAGCGGTCACTATTTGGAGTAATTGGTGAAAGTTTGGATCGATCAGGATCTCTGCACCGGCGACGGCCTATGCGAGGAGATCGCCCCTGACGTGTTCGTCTTGCTGGACGACGGCCTTGCCTATGTCAGAGAGGGTGCGACTGTCTATGCAGCGGCCAAGGGAAACACCCAGGGGGCTCAGGGTATAGCCGCAGTTCCGGCCGGGCAGGAAGACATCACCGTCGAATCCGCCGAGGAGTGTCCCGGCGAATGCATCTTCATCGAGCCGTAACCAGGCTTCTCTCCCTCTACGGGCGCCTCGTCGGGGTCACAGTCCTTCTGTACGGTGGCTGGATCTTCGCAGTCAACGTCTTTGGAGCCGTGACCGGCCCCGACTACGACTCGTCAGCTCTTCTGTTGGTGATCCTCGGTTTCGGGCTTGTCGGGTTCCTAAGCGCCGTTGGCTTCCTGCTCACCTTCGACGGACCGAACAGCTGGCGAAACACCAAGAAGAGGGCCATTGCCTGGATTCTGATGTTGTTGAGCGTTCTCCTGCCGACGAGTCTGATCGTGTTTGTTGTGCCGTTGGTGTTGCTAGCGGCGCTAACGATCCTGGCGCCACCCGAAGCAGCACCAGCGGCAGCCCGCCGATAGATTCGCCGCGTCGCGTGTACGTCGCCTCTGCAGCCATCAGCAAGGTCCGTGCGACCTTCGTGATCGACGCCTAATCGAGACGCCAGACACCCGTATACCCTCCCCTGCGTTCATGCCTTCCATCATTCTCGCCCGAGTCTCCGGCCTTGATGGCCCCGGCATCACCGCCGGGCTGATGGAGGTGCTGGCCCAAGGTGAATGCACGCTGCATGACGTCGAGCAGGTCGTACTCCGTGACCGCCTCAACCTCAGCGTCCTCATTTCGGTGCCCGAAGGGCAACCAACGGTGCGCGACGTCCTCTTCTACGCATGGGAGAAGGGCCTTCAGGCCGATTTCGAGGTGGTCGACGAAGACACCTCTGCGCCCATCAAGCCCCGGTTCGCCGTGACCGTCATCGGTGCCTATATCGACCCCAAGGCATTCGGTGCTGTTGCGACCGCCATCGCCTCCGGAGGCGGCAACATCGATTCGATTGAGCGACTGTCTCGCTACCCGGTGGTCAGCTACGAGCTGGCGGTGAGCGGAGGCGATCAGACAGCGATGAGGGCTTCCCTTCTCGTCACCTCGGCTGCCCACGACGTCGATGTGGCGGTTCAGGCCGAGGGGCTCACCCGTCGCTCGAAGCGACTGGTCGTCCTTGACGTCGACTCCACCCTCACCCAGGACGAGGCGATCGACCTTCTCGCCGAGGAGGCAGGGGTGGCGGCACAGGTCGAGGCCTTGACCAGGCGGGCGATGGCGGGCGAACTCGATTTCGCGTCAGCCCTCAGCGAACGCGTCGCTCTTTTGCGTGGTCTCCCCGTCGAAGCACTCGATCGGGTGTGGGAGAGGATTCGGCTGACTCCCGGCGCCAGAACCTTCGTCCGCACCCTGCACCGGATGGGTATGAAGATCGCCATCGTCTCGGGCGGCTTCACTGTCTTCACCGATCGCCTGATGGCCGACCTCGGCCTCGATCATGCATTCGGCAACGAACTCGAGATCGTCGATGGCAAGCTCACCGGAAGGTTGACGGGTCCACCCATCGATCGAGCCCGCAAGGCTGCGATTCTCAGAGAAGTCGCAGAGGCCGAAGGTATCCCCCTCGACCAGACCGTGGCGATAGGCGACGGGGCCAACGACCTCGACATGCTCGCAGCGGCCGGGCTCGGGATCGCCTTCAACGCCAAACCCGTCGTCAGAGAAGCGGCTGATACTGCGGTTTCCGTTCCCTATCTCGACGCCATCCTCTTCCTCCTTGGGATCAGACGAGAGGAGGTCGAAGCCGCCGGCGGCGACACCGCCACCCGGATCCCGATCGCAGGTCTGCCACCGGTTTGAGGTCAGGGGTTCGAGACGAACGCGCTCGGTCCAGTCGGTTCGCCCGCCGAGGGGGTTCTCGCATCACCCTCGATCTCGCTGTGCTCGATCGGTCCCCGATCTTGGTTCTTTGCCCCGTCATGTTTGGGGACACGGTCGTCGGGGGAAAGAACCAAGACATCTTGAGGGTGGACAGAGGAACCCAGGACCTTCCGGCCCACCACCAAGAACCCCGTGTGGCCAACCATGCGGTGATCGGGTCGGACCGACCGCCCTTCCACGGTCCAGGTCCGGAAGAGAGTCTCGAAGATCTCTATCTCCTCATACACCCCACTGTCACGCATGGCATCGGTGACGGTCTGGATCTGGGGCACGGTAGGCAGAAAGGCGCAGAGGATCCCGCCGCCCGGCTGGTGCTCGGCGGCCACCTTCACCGAGTGCCACGGCTCAGGCAGATCGAGGATGATCCGCTCCGGGCCAATCTCTGCAATGGACTCCTCAACTTCGCCGATTCGCAGCTCGAGGTTGTCGGGGACCTCGCCCATCCACCGCTCGATCATCTTGCGGGCATGACCGGCGTGATCGTCGCGACGCTCGACACTGATCACCTTTCCCGAAGGCCCAACGAAGCGGAGCAGAGCCAGGGTCAGGGCACCGGAACCAGTTCCGGCCTCGAGAACCGTCATACCCGGCCCGAGGTCGGCGTACACGGCAATTGGACCCATGTCCTTCGGGTACACGACGGTTGCGCCCCGGGGCATCTTCAGCACATAGTCGGCCAAGCGTGGTCGCAGAACCAGCAGCGAACCCCCGCCGCTCGATTGGAGTCGGAATCCCTGTTCCCTGCCGATGATCTCGTCATGAGAGACGAAACCCTGGTGGTAGTGAAACTGGCCGCCGTTCTGGAGCCGGATGAGATACCGGCGACCCTTCAGATCGATCAGAAGCGCGTTCTCACCCGACGCGAACGGCGCCGTCACGACCTGACCGTGAATTCCGGGCGCCGCGAGATGGTCAGCTTCTGAAGCTTGCAAAACGCACACACTTCCCCGGTGGTGGGCTGTCCACAGAACGAGCACTCCTTCAACTCCACGCCCTCTCCCGGAGCGAAATGCTCGGCGCCGCGTTCGAGGAATCCGAACAGAAAGCTGGCCTTGATCCCCGGCGACTGGTCCTCCAGACGGTTCAGCCATTCCTTGTAGCGGTTGAGCGTGTTGCCGGCGGCCATGGGGCATTCCTCTACCTCGTAGTCGATGCCCGAAAGCACCGCGTAGGCCGCCGTCTCCCTCTCTGCGACCCGGATCAGCGGCTTGACCTTGCGGGCGAACCCCTGATCGGTGGCCGGCAGCACCGGACGCTGACGCCCCAGGTACTCCGAGTTCCATTGCAACACGTTGGAGAAAAGCGTCGCCGCCTCGTCATCCAGGTTGTGGCCCATTACGAGGACGTCGTAGCCGGAGGTATCAGCCATCCGGTTGAGGATGTAGCGCTTGGAAAGCCCACAGGCCGAGCACGGACTGCGATGGGAGGCCGAGGCGGCCTCCGGCACCGAGAAGTCGTACTGGTCGGGCAGGTCGACGATCTCAAGGGCTAGCCCCCGGGTCGTCGCGAACTCTTGGGACAAGCGCAGGCTGTCGGAGCTGTAATCACCGATGCCAAGGTGCAGATAGACGCCGTCGACCTTGTAACCGAGATGGGTGAGGATGTCCCAAAGGGCCAGGCTGTCCTTGCCACCGGATACCCCGAGCACCAATCGATCCTCGGGCCCGAACATGTCGAAGTCGTGAATGGTCCTTTCGACCTGACGCCGGATGTGATCGATGAAGTGGTCCTTGCAGAAATTGGCGTGATGACGGCGGACCTGGATGACCGCCTTCCCACGACATACCCGGCACTTCATGTCATCCTCCCGAGATAACCGGTCTGAGCTCGATGACATCCTCTTCCTGGACGCTGTCGTCGGAGGTCAGGAGTTCACCCTGGCGGATGGCCAGGTACGACTCGGAAACCAGCTCGAGGCGCCGGAAAAGATCCGAAACCCGGCGTACGCCGTCGAGTTCCACCTCGCGACGGGGATTGCGAAGAACCACTTTCATTGGAACAACGAGACCGCGGTGGCGGCCAGCCCCAGGATCATGGCAATCACCACAACCCAGGTGACAACTTGAACGAATCGACGGTTTCTCATAGGGAAAGCTCCACGTCTTACGTTCTACGTTGGGCATGCTTCGAAGCCTTGACCTGATCGGCAAGCTCGTCTCCGATGACGATTCGATGCCCCTTGCCACGGCTTGATGTGACGAGAACAGCCTCGCCCGGCTTCAAGGTCCGTCGATACAAGAGGTCACGCCGGCCACGGTTCCGCTTCCAAAGGCCGTAGGCCAGCAGCAGTGCTCCTGTGTAGAGGGAACGTTGGTCACCGGTTCTGACCCCGCGAAATCCACGGGCCAGTCCCTCCGTGAGCGGATTCATGTTCTAAACGTAGAACGTAGAACGCAATACGTGAAACGTGCTGCGAAGGACTCACCACTCATATCTTGTACACCTCGACCACCGCCCGACCGGACTTGGCCTTACGACGGCCCAGCAGGTAGGCGATCCCCACCACGGCGATCAACGCCACCCCGGCCAGGCCAGCAGTGTTCTGGGCGCTCTGTTTGGTCTCGTTGACGACCTCGTTGATCTGGCGGGCCTTGGCCTCGAGGTCAGCTCTGGTGATCGTCACGGGTCATCCTCCATCCGATTAGGGCAGCGCCGGCTCCGGCTCCGAGAAAGGTAAAGAAGCGGGCACCTACCGACCACCAGGGCGTGTCTGGCAAGAGTCGCCGAAGTAAGGCAAAGAGGCCGAGAGCCAGAAGGAAGGCAGCGATCGAGAACAAGACGGCTCCACCGAGGCCGAAGCCGGCAAACCGACCGAGCTTCTTGGCGGGTTCGACGACTTCTTGTCGAAGGTACTCCTTCGACATCGCCGCAAGCTCGGTGACGAGCTCGGGAATCTCCTGTGGTCCACTAGCCATTGCTACCAGGGTACCAAAGCCATTGGCCGGTACCGGGGCCTGGCCTAACCTTGGAGTATGAGCCACGAAACGGCGATTCGGGGCCGTCATCGGGCCGATCCGGGCCTAGGACGCCGATTCCGTGCTCTCTTCTGGGGACAGGCGATCTCACAGGTCGGCGACTACGTCGCCTATCTCACGATCCCCCTCTTTGTGATCCAGCTCTCCGACGCCAACGTCGATCTCGCCCTGACGTACGCCCTCGAGATCCTTCCGGGGGTGATTTTCGGATTCCTGGGTGGGGTCCTTCTCGATCGGCTCCCCCTGCGACCGGTCATGATCGTGGCCGATCTGGCTCGGGCCGCGGCCTTCTTCGTCCTCGGCACCATCGCCATCACTCCCGAGCCGAACGTCATGATCGTCGTCTTCCTGATGGCCTTTCTGATTGGGACCTTCTCGTCGGTGTTCCAGAACGGCATGTACTCCCTAATCCCGGCACTGGTGCGAAATGATCAGCTCAGCATCGCCAACAGCCGAACCGCCACCAGCCAGCAGGTGGCCCTGGTTTTCGGACCGCTTTTGGCCGGTGCCATGGCCGACACGATCGGAGTTGCACCGGGCCTCTTCCTGAACGGGGCCACCTTCCTCCTGTCGGCGGTCTCGGTTTGGCTGGTCGGGTCGGTCCCGGTCCGGATCGCCCGGGAAGAGCGAGGCAACTACCTGGAAGAGGCCATGCACGGACTCCGGTACCTGTGGAGCGAACCGCGTTTGCGGGCCTCGACGATCGCGGCCGCATCCGCCAACGCCGCAGTTGGGTTCTTGGAATCGACCTTCGTGGTCCTCGGCACCAAGGTGGTCGGAGCTGGCGAGGCCCAGCTCGGGATCATGTTCATGGCGCTGGGGCTGGGCGGAATCGTCGGGGCCTTGATCGCCCCTCATGTCGGGAGGATGATCGGTCTGGGGCGGACCATGACGATCGGGATGGTCACATTCGGGGCCGCCTTCCTTGTCACGGTCCACACCCGGTTCGGGTTTAGCGTCCTCGCCCTGCTCTTCATCATGTTCGTCGGGATCTCGCTGGTAAATGTCCCGCTGGCCACCATCCGCCAGTCCTACACCCCGACCGCGATGATGGGACGAGTCATCACGGCCGCACGAACCATCGGATGGTCGACCCTACCGCTTGGTGCCCTGCTCGGATCGGCGATCGCCGACGGAACCGATTACCGGCTGGTGGCGCGAGCCACACCGCTGATCCTGATCGCCACCGGGGTGTGGCTGGTATTCACACCGATCTGGTCTGACACCCTCGGTGCCGCCCGCGGAAGACGGGTTGCCGCCTAGATCGGTAAAACACGCAACCGGAAAAACCACGACTGTTGAACGCGCGTGAATAACGTTCCACTGTCTTGGGGTCACCCAAGGGGGAGGAGACAGATAGGCGGAGTCGCATCAAGCGATTCACTGTCATGAGCAACGGCCACGAGAGTGGCCATGAGAGAAGGGAAGATCTGATGGCTGCGAAGAAGGCAGCAAAGAAAGCGCCCGCAAAGAAGGGCGCAAAGAAAGCACCTGCCAAGAAGTCTGCGAAGAAGGCAGCAAAGAAGAGGTAGGACCCGAGGACCCCCGGCACCAAACCGGGGGTCCTCGCCCTCGTGACCTCGTGTGAAGGTTTCCTGACCGAAACCAGTGGGTCGTCTGGCTACGACGCCGTCGCCGAGGCGTTGAGATACACGGATTCTCGAGGACCCCGGAGGCTCACGGCAACAATCGTCACTGCCGCCACAGCCACGGCCACCATACCTGTCACGCCGGCTCCGGCTCCCGCCGACGCCGTTACTGCCACCGCAACCTGGATCACGATCATCGACTGCCGGACCGGCTCCCGCCACGACTCGAACCGGGCGTGGAAAGCGAGCAGCTTCTCTCCAGAGTCAAGGCCTGCCGCGAGATAGACCGCCAGCCCTCTCACCAGACCAAAGAGTCCACCGATGGCGACCGCCGTCCACGGGTTGGCAGTCAGGCCACCCATGATGATCAACAGGTATAGGCCGGCGGTCATGATGTACGTGGCAAGACCCACCCCGATCTGCCAGCCGAAGCCCGCCCCGTAGACCCACGGGCGGTAGCTGTCGAGCCACCTCTCGTTGACCTGGCGATCGTGCCCGGGCAGGTGGAAACCGGCGACCCGCCCGTCGCTGGCGGCCGCACCAAGCGCGGCTACAGCGATGATCCATAGCGCCAAGGTCGACGTTGCTCCAAGACCGGCCACGACCAAGGCAAACCCTGCCATGAGACCGCCGAGCGTGAGGCCCCCGGCGACGGACCCGACAACAAACCACACCGAGGTGGAACGAAAGCTATGTCCACGACCGGCCTCTGCCATCGGGGTAATGGTCGAGAGCATCGACAAACCGCAGGGTGACCAGATCGAGCGGACCGCGGCCGCGATGGCCACGAAGGCGGCGAGAACAACCACAGCTGCGGACATGTCGACTCCCCTCGACTGGGCGAACTCAGATCAGGTTAGACGCGGGTCCGTCTGTGCTCTGGACTCCCCAAGCCACCATTGATCGGGACTCAGTAGTTGATAGGCCAGGATTCCGAACACAAGCACGAGGGCCCACGGCGGCCGACCGCAGACTCATGCGCGACCACAAGACCCAAGGGGCGAGGACCCCGCGACAAGAAAGGCCGACAGGCTTCCCCAACCGCTCATCTCGTCGGCGAGGTTGGTCCACGCTGCTGGATGGCCGGCGTCAGCGGCAAATAGGCCTGCCATCACCATCAAGGAACCTGAGATAGCCAAAGCCATCCCGGACATGTTTCCGGTCCAGGTATGTCGACTACGGCTTGACGACGCCGTGCGATAGCGTTGAACGGATGCCATCCGATGAAGAAATAGTCGACTCGCCGACAGGGTGGGTCGCAAAACACATCAAGGAATATGTCGAGAGCGAAGGCAGGAAAGGCCACCGCTGGCGAGGGGTGCCCACTCTTCTGCTCACCGCCCGGGGCCGCAAGACGGGCAAACTTCGGCGTACGGCCCTGATCTACGGGCAGGACGGCGACAGCTACGTTGTTGTCGCCTCAATGGGTGGCTCCCACAAGCACCCGCTGTGGTACCTCAACCTCATGGCGGATCCAAAGGTCGAGTTGCAGGTGGGACCGGAGATCATCTCAGGTCGTGCGCACGCAGCCGGCGACGACGAGAAGCCCCGCCTTTGGCAACAGATGGCAAGGATCTGGCCGGACTACGACAAGTATCAGATGAAGACCGACCGGCAGATACCGGTCGTAATCATCGACCCTGTGTGATCTAATTGGGGCATCGGATATCGCTCTCCTCATCGGTAGCCGGCGCTGGTAACCGGCACCGGTACCGCAGCACACACGAGGACTGACTGCAGGACGCGGACAGCAGTGGTGGGAGTAGGGTGAGCCCACACGAGAGGAGAGCCGATGCGAGGTATCGACGGACCATGCGGCCACTACATCGAAGCAGAGGACGACAAGGCGCTGGTTGAAAAGATCAAGGCCCACGCAGCTGACGTCCATCCAGAGCTTGTTATGACCGAGGATCAGATCCGTGAGCTAGTCACGACCGGCGCTCGCGACGCATAGCGCTCCGGGGTCCTAGGCCTTCGGGGGGTCATGTCCCAAGAAGGATGGAGACCACCCCCCGAGTTCCGGAATCCACGAGAGCCAGATCGAGCTTGCCGTCGCCATCGAGGTCCACCACGGCAACAGTATGGGTGTTGCCGGCCGGATAGGTCTGCGCGTCTGCGAACGTGCTATCGCCTCCCCCGACCAGGACCGACAACGAGTCGGGAGTCGGTCTTCGTTCTTGCGACTCAGGCGACGCGCTTTCCATACCGTTTGGGTCGCGAAAGCGGGCACAAGCCAATAGCATCTTGATCGGGTCCGAGGATCCACAGCGCCTGGCGGACTACTACACC
>CAZPIZ010000030.1:0-7049 GCA_964586615.1 uncultured Acidimicrobiaceae bacterium
TCCGCCCAGGATTCGATCCCTTCCTGTCCCGGGTAGACACCCTGATCGGGATGAGTCAGCACCGCGTAGACCTCGGCCTCATGGGCATCGTTGCAGCTCACCTGCGGGTAACCATCCTCGCTGTCGTTGAAGCAGGTCCCCGCCGAAAAGTCGCGGGTGGCCGTGGCTCCCGCCTCGGCCTGGGCTATCCCATCGAGCAGATCCGGAAAGATCAGCCCCATGAGGAGCGCCCCAACCGATGCGGCTGCTGCGACACCAATCGCGAAGAGGAATTGTGCCCTCCCACCCACCGGTTTCCATCCAACCGGCCAGGCCTGCTCCTGTCGGCGGGCTTCAAGGCCGGCATCGATCATCCTCACCACACGTATCGCCAGAAGAGCGGCGACGATGCCGATCAGGTAGCCGACGATCGCTACTCCCTCCTGCCAGGGTCCATCGGCGAGGTACAGGGGGAGAATCGTGGCCAGACCCGAAACGATCCCAAAGAGCAGATAGGAGGCCCACCACCAGTTCCGGAGACCGGGACGATCGTGGCCACCCCTCGCCAGATCACGTATGGCAAGGAACGGCATGAAGACACTTGCTACCGGAACCAGCCACCACCAGACCACCCACGGCTTGAGGGCGTTGTCAGCCAGAGCCGAGAGGTTGGCATGGGCCCGATGCTGCCAAACCATCCAGGCAATCCCGGTGAGAATTCCCATCCCCGCGCCCGCCAATCCCACACCGGCCAGCCAGCCGATGACAAATGGCATCAGGTCGGAGCCGGTGCTGGCGGTCCATTGCTCCCGGTTGATCAGGATGCTCACCGACGTTGCGATCAGGACCACCAGAACGCCGATGGTCCCGGCCAGGGCAGCTGTTACGAATCGACCCGCTCCGGTGGGTGAACCTGGCGGTCGCCAATACGGAGAACGCCGGGGCGCCTCCTGTGCTGGTTGGGGGTCCTCATTGGTTCCCACAGGCGAGGTCATTGGGAGAACTTAACCGGGGTTGGCGATCCGGCGGTTTAGCCTCGGACCAATGGCTCGGCTGTTGAGATGTTCATTCTGCGGCCGGCGCGAGGACCAGGTTCGTCGGATCGTCGCCGGCCCGCATCGGGTTGGTATCTGTGACGAATGCATCGGGCTGGCCAGTGACGTAGCGCTTCCTTCCTCAAGCCCTGCTACCGGGGACTTGCTGCTGACAGGGATCGGCGAGCTGGTCACCAACGACCCACGCCGGCCCGGCCAGCTCGGTCTGGTTGAGCACGCCGCAGTGGCGGTTCGCCACGGGAAGGTGGCCTGGGTAGGGCCCGAGCCCGATCTCCCCACCCGCTACCGGGAGCTCCCGGACTATGCCTGCGGAGGGCGAGCTGTGATGCCCGGATTCGTCGACCCTCACACCCATTTGGTCTTCGCCGGGGAGCGATCCTCGGAGTTCGCGTCTCGTTTGGCCGGGGCCTCATACCTCGATATTCAACAGGCCGGGGGTGGCATCGCCGCCACGGTGAGAGAGACCAGAAGAGCTTCTTTCGAGGATCTGCTCACCTCGGCTGTCGATCGGGCCGGGAGGATGCTTGAACACGGGACCACCACGGTCGAGATCAAGTCGGGGTATGGCCTCGATCCCGAGACCGAAATTCGTTGTCTGGAGGTGGCCCGCAAGGTTGGCGACACCCTCCCGATCGACGTTGTGACCACGTTTCTCGGGGCACATCAGGTTCCACCGGAGTTCGTCGCCGACCGTGACGGGTACATCCATCAGATCGAACACGACATGCTCCCCACCGCCTCCCGGCTGGCAAGCTACTGCGACGTGTTCTGTGACCGGGGCGCGTTCACGGTTGAAGAAGCCCGACGCGTGCTCGAGGCAGGTCGCCGATATGGCTTGAAGCCGAGACTGCACGCAAACCAATTGGGTGACACCGGAGGCGTCGAGCTGGCGGCGGCGATCGGGGCGGTATCTGCCGATCACCTCGAATATGTGGATGCCGGGCAGGCCGCAGGCTTGGCAGCAACCGGGGTCGTCGCGGTCCTTTGTCCTACCGCCTCCTGGTCCATACAGTCTCCCCAGGCTCCCGGGGCTCTTCTTTGGGATCGCGGGGTCATCGTCGCTCTTGCCACCGATTGCAACCCGGGTACCTCCTATGTCGGGTCGATGCAGCTCGTTGTGGCGGTTGCTTGCCTCGAGATGGGACTGCGTCTGGAGGAGGCGGTGTGGTCGGCCACCCGGGGAGGAGCGTTGGCTCTGGAGGAGGCCGACAAAGGTCGAATTGTTCCCGCCGCGGTCGCCGATCTGCTGGTCTTGGAAGCCGACAGCTACCGCCACCTGGCCTACCGACCGGACGCCAATCTGGTCAGAACCGTTATAAAACAAGGCGATCCGGTGGTGGGAAGCTTCCATCCGGGGCCCAATCCGGCCTAAGGTACGCCTACGACGCAAACGGCGTTGGCACGCCGAGTCCCTGAAGGAGGGCAAGTTGAATAAGACGGAGATGGCCCAGAATCTGGCCAAGAAGACTGGTCTCACCCAGTCGGCCGCCCAGGATGTGGTCGACGCAATCTTTTCCACCGAGTCCGCCGAGGGGATCATCGCCGGTGAGCTCGACGCCGGGAACAAAGTCACCATTTCCGGCTTCGGGACGTTCGCAACCAAGAGCCGGGCCGCCCGCAAGGGTCGCAACCCCGCTACCGGCGCCGAGATCCTCATCCCGGCCCGCAAGTACGCCCATTTCTCACCCGCCAAAGGCCTCAAGGATCGAGTTTCCGACTGACGACAACTTCTCGGTCAAGAGACCTGTAAGTTGATAGGGGCCCCCCAATCGGTCGCAACGTAGGCGAAGGCTTGGGGGGCCCGCTCTTTATGCAGGTGCCCCCCATATTCGTGCCACCGGGCCGGCCGGTCGGGATCGCCCACCGTGGCTCGAGGCTGCTGTGGCCTGAGAACACCGGGGTGGCCTTCCGGGGGGCGGCAGACCTCGGCTACCGGCGCTTTGAAACCGACGTGAGGGTGACCGCCGATGGCGTCCTCGTGTGTTTCCACGACCCGATTCTCAGCCGTACTACGAGCGGTCATGGATTCGTTGCGAAGGCATCGTTGGATGAGCTGCGACGGCTCGACGCAGGTTACCGGCACCGCCTCGATGGCGGTTTCCCGTTTCGGGGACGGGGGATTGTGGTGCCGACCTTTGCCGAGATGGCAACCATGTTTCCCAAAGCCGGATGGGTAGTCGATCTCAAGGCTGACGGGACCGAGGATCGGCTGGTCGAGGTGATCAAAGAGCTCGAACTGGCCGATCGGGTGATCGTCGGTAGCTTCTCCCGCGAACGGGTGGACCGCTTTCGTCGGCTCAGCGCCGGGAGAGTGGCGACGTCCACACCTCCCGGGGAAACCTTTCGGGCCATGATCGCGGCCGCGGCACCACGATTTAACAAATCCGGCATCGAAGTGTTCCATCCCACAACGTCTGCGCTCCAGGTCCCGGCCACCTGGTACGGGGTGCCCGTGGTCACTCCTGGGTTGGTGTCGCTCGCCCACGACGCCGGCCGGCTCGTGCATGTCTGGACGGTCAACAGCCCCGACGAGGTGGCCACCCTCACCGAAATGGGCGTTGACGGTCTGATAACCGACCGCCCGGACCTTGTGTCCCCCTGATTGTTTTCCCTTTCTCAAGACAAGGGAAGCACGGGCCGATGATCTCTCTGGATGGATTCCGCGCGCACCCATCGTTTCGCAATGTCCAAGACAACCTTGGTGGTTCTCCTCTGGATCGCCTATGGCTCGACGTGGGCCTTGGGGCACAGTTCTGAGCTGCACGACACTTACATGGCGACCGCCGTCGTCCCCCTTCTGTTAGGTGCCTGGCTATATGGCCGCAGGCTGGCCATCCCCACCGCCGCCCTTTTCATCCCATTTCAGGCGGTCCTGTTTCTCTCGACGGATCATGTTCTCGGTTGGGGTGCGGTGGGGGGCATCGAAGGCCTGGCCGCCCAGGTTGTCATCGTCGCTGTCACGGTTCTGACCGGGTTTACCAGTGATGCTCATCGCCGTCTGGCGAAGATGGTCTCGACCCAAGCGGACATCGTCTCCGCCGTCTCTCATGAGGTTCGTACTCCGCTAACAGCCGTGGTCGGAATCGCACAGGAGCTGGACGCCAACTGGGCCAGCATCCCTGACGAGACCCGTCACGAGCTGGTGGGACTCGTTGCCGAGCAAGCGGCGGACATGACGGCGATCGTGGAAGACCTGCTCATTGCCGCCAAGGCAGAGCAGGGCAGGCTGACAATCGACGCTCAGCCTGTCGATCTTTCAGACGTCGTTGTCTCCGTCAGGAATCAGCTCAGGATCGATTCGCTGCTTGTCAGCGGATCGGCCCGGGCCTGGGCAGACCCACAGCGAGTCCGTCAGGTCTTGCGCAATCTGGTCGTCAACGCCCGCCGATACGGCGGTCAGGAGATCGCGCTGGTGTGTGGGACCGACGGGGGCCACGCCTTTGTCGAAGTCAGCGACAATGGACTCGGGGTTCCCAACGGTCAGTTGAACGAACTGTTCTCCCCGTATACCGGCACAAACGATCGCCACGACTCGAACGGGCTGGGTCTTGCGTTTTCGCGGCAACTGGCGGTGATGATGGGAGGCAACCTCACCTACCGGCGGGAGGGCAATCGGACCGTGTTTCGCTTGACCCTGCCTAAGGCCGTGGCCTTCGTCTAAGAGACCGGGTCCCGGAAAACCCCGAAACCTAAGGTTATAGGCCGTGGAAACCGCTGGTTTTCGCGTATCGGTTTCCGGTTAGCGAAGCGTCGGAGCGAAACCGGGTCGGCTTTTCTCGAACTGGTCGATCAGATCCGTCTGCTGCAGAGTCAGACCGATGTCGTCCAAGCCATTCTCGAGCCGCCACTTCGTGTAGCTGTCGATCGGGAAGCGGGCCTCGAAGCTTGGCTCCGGACCACCTTCGTGGACCGAAACGGTTTGAGCGGGGAGATCGATCACAACCTCTGCCGACGGGTCGGCTTCGGCCAGTTCCATCAGCCAGGCGACTTCCTTTTCGTGCAGCTCGACGGGGAGAAGGCCGATCTTGGTGCAGTTCACTCTGAAGATGTCGGCAAATGACGGGGCCACGATCGCGTCGAATCCCCAATCCTGGAGTCCCCAGGGGGCATGCTCGCGCGAGGACCCGGATCCGAAGTTGGGTCCCGTCACCAATATCTTTGCCTGCCGGTATTCCCCTCGATTGAGGACGAAGTCAGGGTCGGCGGCCTTCCACTCGGCGAAGACGAACTCGCCGTAGCCGGTTCGCTCGACTCGTTTCAGATACATCTTTGGCATGATCTGATCGGTGTCGACGTTGGCGCGGGCGAGGGGGGCCATGGAACCGGTGATCGTGTTGATGGGTTTCACTTCATTGCCCTCATTT
This sequence comes from uncultured Acidimicrobiaceae bacterium, assembly GCA_964586615.1. Lineage (GTDB taxonomy): Bacteria > Actinomycetota > Acidimicrobiia > Spongiisociales > ZC4RG35 > DATEEG01. The sequence goes on from CAZPIZ010000030.1 coordinate 5,399, forward strand.
TGGAGCCCGCTTTCACCCCGGCGACCAGGTTCGGACGTCGACGAAATGGCCGGCGATGGCGGCCGCCGCCGCCATTTCGGGGGAGACGAGATGGGTTCTGCCACCCGGGCCCTGGCGGCCTTCGAAGTTGCGGTTGGAGGTTGATGCACACCGTTCCCCGGCGCCAAGCAGGTCGGGGTTCATCCCAAGGCACATAGAGCATCCGGCATCGCGCCATTCGAACCCGGCTTCCTTGAAGATCAGATCGAGGCCTTCGGACTCGGCCTGAAGCTTCACCAGGCCCGAGCCCGGAACGACCATCGCCGATACCGTTGGCGCGATCTTGTGGCCTTCGACGATCCTGGCCGCCGCCCGGAGGTCTTCGATCCGGCCGTTCGTGCATGATCCGAGGAACACACGATCGATCGACACATCGGTGATAGGAATCCCGGCCTTCAGGTCCATGTACTTCAGCGCCCGTGAAATCGAGTCCCGCTCGGTAGGGTCGTCGGCCTGGTCGGGTGAAGGGATGACGGCGCTGACCGGGATCGTCTGTCCCGGGTTGGTGCCCCAGGAGATGTGAGGCTCGAGCTCGGCTGCGGCCATGTGGAGTTCGTAGTCGAACGACGCTCCATCATCGGTTGGCAGCTTGCGCCAGGCATCGAGGGCCTCTTCCCAGTGAGCACCTTTCGGTGCGAAGGGGCGACCAAGCATGTATTCGAAGGTGGTGTCATCGGGTGCGATCATCCCGGCCCTCGCCCCGCCTTCGATCGACATGTTGCAGATCGTCATTCGACCTGCCATCGAAAGGGAACCAATCGTGCTTCCCCGGTACTCGAGCACATGCCCGGTCGCACCACCGGTCCCGATGCGGGCAATGATTCCCAGAATGATGTCCTTGGCCGTCACCCCCGAGGGGAGGTCACCTTCGATGTTGATGGCCATCGACTTGGGGCGATCCTGAGGAAGGGTCTGGGAGGCGAGGACGTGCTCGACCTCGGAGGTGCCTATCCCGAAGGCCAGTGCTCCAAAGGCACCGTGGGTAGAGGTGTGCGAATCGCCACAGACGATCAGCATGCCCGGCTGAGTGAGCCCCTGTTCGGGTCCGATGATGTGCACGATGCCCGAGCGCGGATCGTCGAGGCCGAAGAGGGTTATCCCGAACTCCTCGCAGTTTCGAACGAGGGCATCGATCTGAATCTTCGACATCGGGTCGGTGATGCCCAGATGGCGGTTGGTCGTTGGCACTCCGTGATCGATCGTGGCGAGGGTCAGATCGGGGCGGCGAACCGTCCGTCTGTGCAACCTCAACGAGTCAAAGGCCTGCGGGGAAGTGACCTCATGGACCAGATGAAGGTCGGCGTACAGGAGGTCGGGTTCCCCTTCGACCGAGCGAACCAGATGTTGGTTCCAGACCTTGTCGAAGAGTGTCTGTGGTGCTTTCACCAGAGCAAGGTTACCGGCCGTGCGCCTAGTGCAGATATTGCTGAAGTGGTCAGTTATGCCTGAGGGAGTCATGGGCGGTCCCATGACAGCAGCGAAGAGGGATAGCACTCCACCCAACGAAGCACGCCTTTTCGTGTGGCGCTGGCCGGGGCCAGTAATTTGGTCACAGAGTCCCGCCCCTGACGAAATCTGGTAGCTCAGTCCCGGTACTCGATCGTCTGTGACC
>CAZPIZ010000030.1:7149-12442 GCA_964586615.1 uncultured Acidimicrobiaceae bacterium
GCGAGCCCCTGTAACCCTCAGCTCTGGCTGTCGAGAGCTCGCCGAAAGTCCTCGACGGCTTCCGGGTCGAATCCCACCAATCTCACTTCGGAGATCAACCCCGGACGACGATCGAGCCATTTCCGGCAGGCGCCCACGATGACCCTGCATGCCTCTGCCCGAGGGTATCCGAACACCCCGGCTGATATGGCCGGCATGGCAACCGTACGACAACCACTCAATGCCGCGGCTTCGAGGGCCGCATTTACCGCCTGGTTCAGGAGGGCGGCGTTGTCCTGGTCCTCCCGGTAGCGGGGACCAACAACATGGATCACGTAACGAGCCGGGAGCCTGCCGGCAGTGGTGATGGCGGCCCGGCCGGGTCCAATCGGCCCATGCTCGCTGACCCAGTCGTCCGACTCGCTCTGGATCACCTGACCGCCCGCCTGAACGATTGCCGCGGCTACGCCGCCTCCGTGCTGGAGGTTCTCGTTGGCGGCATTGACGATTGCCGCTACCGGCTGGGCCGTCAGGTCTCCCTGGACGACGGTGATCACCATGAGAATTCTACCGGGGGCCGGGGTAGCCTTTGGGCGGGATGCGACGAGGAGTGATGGCATTTGCGATGGCCGCAGTCGCGGTCCTGGTTCCCGGTGTCCCGGCGTTGGCGGCCGGCACCTTGGAGAATGGCGGTATTGAGATCGGCGGGGTGTTTGGCAACGCCACCGCTTCGGCCCGGGATCTGACCTCGGTCACGATCGAACTGGACCTAGCGGTGCAGGTCGATGGCGAGGCAACGGTGGTGGCCCATCTCATCGAGCCGGGCGGAGCCCAGGAGACCCTTCCCCTTCCCTCGAGGGGGGAGGGGGTCTTTGGAATCCGCATCGAGGTTCGCAAGATCGATTACGTGGTCGTGTTCGAAGCCATCGAAGGATCCCTGGCCTCACAGTCCCAGCCCCTTCGGCTCACCGAATTGGGGGTGGACCCGGCGATTCTCGGTGTCTTGACGGTGCCTCCCACCCAACCCGAGGAAATCTCCTCGACCACCAGACAATGGGGGTGGGCAGGCCTGGGGCTCGCCGCAGCAGCATTGACCTTGCTGGCGTTTTGGGCTGTGCCAGACCGGCGCAGGAGGGCCCAAGAGACCCAAAGGATTGAGGAAGCACAGACAGCGGAGGCAGTAGAGGCGCCGGAGGCAGTGGAGGCAACGGTGGACGCCGGGACAATGGCGGAAGCGGAGACAACGGAGGAAGCCGGGCCTGAACACGAGTAGGCCACATGGGGTCAGGCAGGAATGCCAGCCTGAGTAGGCAGTTGCGAGAATCTAAGGCCGCCTTGTCTGGTTCCAGGCCGAAGCCGCAGACCGGGCCGTTTCAGTCCGAGGTGCTGGTGCTCGGAGCGCTCGACGGCGACAAGGGCGTGATCCTGCTGCCCCGACGAGGACGTCGCCCTCGGCGACCGGATCGCCTAGCCCGGCTTGGCCGCGGTTCCGTGGCCCGGCCAGTGTGGCCACTCCTCGAAATGAAGGCAACGGCCCTCGGCGTCGAGCCGGACGACCCAGAGGTCTCGGTAGAGCTCGTCCTTCGGCGGCCCGTAGCGGACCTCGACCCGGACGACGCCGGTGTTGCCGTCGACGGCGACGATCTCGCTGTCCATCTCGAAGGCCTCGCCGGCGCCCTGGCGCTCGCTTTCCCAGAGCTCGGAGATGGCCTCGAGGCCCTCGGCCTCGCGATCGAAGGGCCCCATCGAGTAGAAGGCCTCGTCGCTGAAGAGCTCGCCCAGCTCGCCGGTCCCCGGCGTGCGCCAGAGCCTCTCGTAGGCCGCGACCCAGTCGCTGAGGCGTTTGCGATCCATCGGCAGCGGTCACACTAGGGCCCGATGAGCGAGGAGGTCAGAACCTCGATCGAGATCGCCGCGCCCGCCGGCACGGTCTGGGACATCGTCATGGACCACGCGCGTCTCGGCGACCGGGTCAGCGCACACAAGTCCGTCGAGTGGGACTCGGGCGAGGTGCGGCAATGACCCATTTCGGAGCGAGAGGATGGCCCCTGGGGACTTCCAGTTGGAGGTGGTTTCGCAGGTGATTGGGGCATTGGTGATTCTCCGAGGTCCTGAGTTGTAAGTAATCCTGTAATGCTGTAATCTCGTAATTATGAATGATCTACCACAGGACAAGGAACTCTCTGCTTGGTTCACCGGTCGGCTGCCCGACGGGTGGAGCGCTGGTCCGGTCGAGGTGGAATCGGACCGGGACGAGATCCTGGTGACGGTGCCTCTCACGGATCCTGACCTCGGTGCCGTTGCAGGCCCCGATGAGCACTCGACTGCCCGCCAGTCGAGAATCGAAGGGTTTCGCGAGGACACCCGTCAGAACCGGATGAGAATCGCAAAGGAGGCCCAGCGCCAGTTCGGTCGCAAGGTGAGCTGGGCGGCGCGGATCGGGGACGAGAAGGACTTCTTCACGACCCTGGCGGCCCCGGCCATGACCAGGCTGCGGCTCCCCCAGCGCAGGGTCCTCGACACCCTGATCGAGGCCGGCGTCGCCCGGAGCCGGGCCGAGGCGCTGGCATGGTGCGTTCGACTGGTCGGCCAGCACGAAGCCGATTGGCTGTCCGAACTGCGCTCTGCCCTCGAAACCGTCGAGGCGGCACGTAACAAGGGGCCCCACTCCTAGCCATTAGCCTCGCCGTCTCGTGACTGAGACGGCAACCGATCGCAATCTGATTCCCGACAAGCCATCCCTCGACGGTCTCGAACAGAAATGGCGAGAACGCTGGGAGCGAGACGGCGTCTATCGATTTGATCGCAGCAAACCGAGGGAGGCGGTGTTTTCGATCGACACTCCGCCTCCCACGGTTAGCGGTCGTCTTCACCCGGGTCACGTCTTCAGCTACACCCACACCGATCTCGTCGCTCGGTATCAACGGATGGCCGGCAAGGAAGTCTTCTATCCCATGGGCTGGGATGACAACGGGCTCAATGTGGAGCGCCGGGTCCAACTCATGACCGGGACCATCGTCGATCCGTCGCTTCCATACGACCCCGACTTCAAGCCGCCGGTTGCGTTGGACGGCTCGGGCCCTCCCGGTGATCCCAAGGCGAGACCGATTCCGGTGTCACGGCCGAACTTCATCGAGTTGTGCCAACAGGTCGTCCCGCTTCTCGAGAAGAGCTATCACGAGCTTTGGTCGACGATCGGTCTTTCGGTTGACTGGTCCCACACCTACACCACGATCGGTCCGCGGGCGACCCGTGTGTCCCAACTGGGCTTTCTCCGCTTGCTGGACCGTGGCATCGCCTACCGGGCGGAGTCGCCGACGCTCTGGGACGTCGACATGAAGACCGCGGTGGCTCAGGCCGAGCTACAAGATCGTGAGATCCCGGGCGCTTACTACCGGATCAACTTTCTCGGACCTCTCGGCCAACCGCTCCAGATCGACACCACCCGGCCCGAACTGCTGCCGGCATGCGTGGCGCTGGTGGCCCACCCCGACGACGAGCGCTATCAGCCCTTGTTCGGGCAGAGAGCCTCGACCCCACTTTTTGGTGTGTCGGTTCCGATCGTCGCTCACGAGTTGAGCGATCCCGAGAAGGGAACCGGTCTGGCCATGGTTTGCACCTTCGGTGACACCACCGACGTCGTCTGGTGGCGCGATCTCGATCTCGAGCTGCGGGCTCTGGTGCAACGTGATGGCCGGCTGCGATCGGTCAGGTGGGGTGAGGGAGTCTTCGAATCAAGCGACCCGGACAGGGCCCAGGCGTCATACGACGAGCTGGCCGGCAAGACGGCCAAGCAAGCTCACGCCCGGATCGTCGAGTTGCTCAAGCAGAGCGGCGACCTCGAAGGCGATCCCCGTCCCATCACCCATGCCGTCAAGTTTTGGGAAAACGGAACCCGGCCGCTCGAGATCGTCACGTCCAATCAATGGTTCATCCGCTACCCCGACAAGGCCGTGCTCAAAAAGCGCGGCGAGGAGTTGATCTGGTGGCCGGAGTTCATGCGGGTCCGCTACGAGAACTGGGTCAACGGTCTCGTGGGCGACTGGAACATCACGAGGCAGCGGTTCTTCGGGGTCCCGTTCCCCATCTGGTACCCCATCGACGATAGAGGCAAGGTCGACTTCCTCTCGCCGATCGCAGCCGACCCCGGCAGTCTTCCGGTCGATCCCACCACGGTGCCGGCTCCCGGGTTCGCCGAGTCGCAGCGCAACCAGCCCGGGGGCTTTGCGGCCGATCCCGACGTTATGGACACGTGGGCCACCTCCTCCTTGAGCCCGATGATCGTGACCGGGTGGGAGGAGGACCCCGACCTCTTCGCCAGGACCTTCCCAATGAACCTGCGACCCCAGGCCCATGAGATCATCCGCACCTGGCTGTTCACCTCGATCGTCAGGGCGCACTACGAACTCGACACCCTGCCGTGGTGGAATGCGGCCATATCCGGGTTCATCGTTGATCCCGACCGAAAGAAGCTCTCGAAGTCGGTCGGGAACCAACAGGACGATCCGATGTCGTTGATCGCCCGTCATGGGGCCGATGCCCTTCGATATTGGGCCGCCCAGGGCAGGCCCGGGCTTGATATGGCCTTCGATGAAGGTCAGATGAAGATCGGGCGCCGGCTCGCCACCAAGTTGCTCAACGCCAGCCGTTTCGCGCTGAACCTGGGGGATGACCCCAGAGAAACGAACCCGGAAATCGTGCCCACCTCCCCACTTGACCGGGCCCTCCTGGCGGGCCTGGCCGATCTGGTCCAAGAGGCAACCACCACTTTCGATCGGTTTGACTACGCCCGGGCAATCGAACGAACCGAGAGTTTCTTTTGGCCGTTTTGTGACGACTACCTGGAACTCGTCAAGAACCGCGCATATGGAACCGCCGGTGATCCCGACCGCGACTCGACGCTGGTCACCTTGCGAATCGCCCTAGAGACACTCTTGAAACTGTTCGCGCCTTTCTTGCCGTTCGCCACCGAAGAGGTGTGGTCGTGGTGGAAGACCGGGAGCATTCACCGGTCCCCGTGGCCGGAGGCGGCGCCGGTGCGGATGGCTGCTGGTACGAAAACGCCGGAGGGGCTGTTGGAGACGGCTGGAGAAGTCCTGAGCCTCATCCGCAAGGCCAAGACCAATGCCCAGGTGTCGATGCGGGCTCCGGTTGCGCGGGTGGTGATCACCGCCGACCCGGCGAAGTTGGGGCTGATCGAAATGGCCGAGCGTGACATCCGAAATGCCGGGGTGGTCGAGGCACCCCTGGAACTCGTCGAAGGTGACGAGTTCTCGGTTCAGGCGGAGCTGGCCTAAAGGTCGGCGGGCAGCAG
>CAZPIZ010000030.1:12542-14431 GCA_964586615.1 uncultured Acidimicrobiaceae bacterium
GGTTTCTCCGGACAATCTGTCAAACCGCCAAGGCACCAAAAGCTGTTTGTGAACCGTCTCATCTAAGCCAGACTGTTGTTCCATGGCAGTGGTCAGGTCAGCCCGGTCGGACGATTCCAGGCGTATTGCCGAGATTCATGTGACTTCCTGGCAGAAGGCCTACGACGGGTTGCTGTCCCCTGAGTTCCTCTTTGCCCTTTCGGTGGATTCTCGACATGAATGGTGGTCGCGCCGTCTCAAAGCTCTCGAGACCGGTGGGGCGGTGTTGATCGTCAGCGATTCGGCGTCCGAGGTTGTCGAAGGCTTCGCGTTTCTCGGTCCCTGCTCCGAGACCGAGGGTGAGGTGTATGCGATTTACATCGATCCAGGACGGTGGCGGAGCGGCCTCGGAACCGAGTTGTTGGCCGCCGCCGAGCAGACCCTGCAAGAAGGTGGATTCGGGCAGGCAATCCTGTGGGTGCTGGAGGGCAACCACCGTGGGCGCTCCTTCTATGAGCAGCAGGGTTGGAAGCCCGACGGTGCCTTCAAGATCGAAGAGATCGGTGGGACCCAGGTTACCGAGTTGAGGTACAGGAAGGGGCTGGCCTAGTGGTCGTGGCGAGCATTGCTCACTTCGCGCCTTTGATCCGCCAGAATCAAAGATCAATGACGAATTGCCCAATAGCGAATTGACCGGAGGGATGAAATGCGGATTGGGATTCTGACCGGAGGGGGCGACGTGCCCGGCCTCAACGCCTGCGTCAAGGCGGTCGTGAACCGCGTGGCCGATGAGGGCCATGAGGTTGTTGGTATTCGCCGGGGATGGGGTGGCCTGGCCGCGGTGAACCCTGACGACGAATCCACCCTCCACGGCAATCTCATACCCCTAGATCCCAACACCGTCAGGACCGTCGACCGCACCGGTGGCACCTTCCTCCATACCTCCCGCACCAATCCAGCCAAGATGAACGGCAGCGCCGTGCCGGCCTTCCTGGCCGGGAGATATCCGGGTGAAGGCCCTCATGACCTCACTCGGCACGTGCTGAGGGTGCTGGACAGCCAAAAGATCGACGTGTTGATCCCGATCGGGGGCGACGACACCCTGACCTATGGACTGCGTATGCACGACGAGGGGGTGCCGGTCATCGCCGTCCCCAAGACCATGGACAATGACGTCCACGGCACCGACTATTGCATTGGCTTCTCGACCGCCGTGACCCGTGGGGTGCAGTTCATCCACAATCTCCGCACGGCCACAGGATCCCACGAGCGCATCGCAGTCGTGGAGCTCTTCGGCCGGTACAGCGGGGAAACCTCGCTCATCACTGGATACCTAGCTGGAGTCGACCGGGCCATCATCTCCGAAGTGCCTTTCGAGATCGCCAAGTTGGGACCGATGCTCGTCGACGACAAGCGGCGTAACCCCTCCAACTACTCAATGATGACTATCTCGGAGGGGGCCCGCCTGCACGAGGGGGAGATGCTGCTCGGGGGCGACGCCGATGCCTACGGCCACCGGAAGCTGGGAGGGATCGGTGCTTTGACCAGTGAGTTGCTGAAGGAGCACACCGGCGAGGACATCATCTATCAACAGATTGGCTATCTGATGCGATCGGGAGTGCCCGATTCGCTTGATCTCATGGTGGCAACCAACTACGCGGTCATGGCAGCCGACCTTGCCCTCGAGGGAGGCGCCGGCCGCATGGTGGCCTTGCGAAGCGGCACATATACCCATGTCCCGATCTCCGTCACTCGGGAAGGGGTGAAGAGAGTCGACGTCGACGAGTTGTACGACTCGGAGGCCTACCGGCCCAAGGTCCGCCATGTCTTGGGCAAGCCCATGTTCCTGTACTGACTTCCTTGGCCGGCAACTTTATGGCCGGGGGACCCGATGCCCTACCGGCAACTCC
>CAZPIZ010000031.1:0-3880 GCA_964586615.1 uncultured Acidimicrobiaceae bacterium
ATTGGTGTCGTGTAGTCCTCGTTGAGCGAGAAGTAGAGTTCTTCTTCCTGGTCGAAGTGGAGACGGAGGATGGCGTGGAGGCTGTACAGGATTCTTCGGAGATCCTTCATGTCGGCTGGTTGCGGGCCGCCGACGGGTAGCTCGGCGAGCAGGCGTTGGTAGCTGTTGACCAGGTGGAAGATCTCCCGATGGGTCCGGCTCATGGCGGCGAGGGGGTCGTTTCCTCCGAGCAGTGAAGCGAGCTTCGGGTAGATAGTTCGTTCGTCTTCTGCCTCGTGGGGGAGAATCTCGTCGGACAGCAGGCGACGGATGTCTTCGAGTGAGGCTTGCGCTTGGCGTGGGGTTAGTTGGTCGAGCTGGTCGGCGGTCTCCTGAATCGAGTCGAGCTTGGGTATGAGGGTCTCGTGCTCTTGCCGGAGCTGTCTCGACAGCTCTGGTGATAGCTGGGGTCGCGTCTGGGTAGGGCTCTTCCCGGAGAGAGCGCGGAGAGCGTTGGCGATCGCGATGATGTCGATGGCTTCTTGGATGAGCGCACCGGCGATTGGGGTGAGCAGCCCCACCGAAGCGACCGCCATTGCCACCAGCGAGAGGCTCATCCCGATAGCCACACTTTGAACGGCAATGCGTCGGGAGCGTTGTGCGATGCCGATGGCGTCGACGAGCCTTTGAAGCCGGTCGACCATGAGGATGACGTCGGCCGCCTCCGACGATGCGGTTGCGCCTCTGGCACCCATAGCTACACCGACATCGGCGGCGGCGAGGGCTGGCGCGTCGTTTATACCGTCCCCCACCATGGCTGTGGAGCCGTACTTTCGGAGATCGTGGACGGCTTGGACCTTCTCGCCCGGCGTGCACTCAGCCAGCACCTCGTCGACGTCGACGGCCATTCCAACCGATTGCGCCACCACCGGATGGTCACCGGTGGCCATCACGATCCGCTTGACACCGGCCCGGCGGAGGGCGCGCATCGTTGTGGCGGCGTCAGGCCGGATGGTGTCATCAAAGGTGAGAGCGGCGACGATCGCATCGTCAACAGCGACGAAGACGATGAGCGGAGCCACTCGCAACATACGTTGACGGAATTCGGTCACGGCCGCAGGTTCGGGCCTGCCATCGAGTAACCAGTCGACCCTGCCTACTTTGACGGTCCGGCCATCGACCTTCGCTGCCACGCCGGCTCCCGCAACCTCGGTGCCGTTGGTGGGATAGTCGAGATGAAGACCACGGTGGCGGGCAGCGATGACAATGGCCCGGGCCAGGACGTGAGTCGAAGTCTGATCGACAGAAGCGGCGAGGCGAAGAGCCTCATCTCCCTCGATGTGAGTCTGGAAGGTGACGACCGCACGAAGGCTGGGCTGGCCCATGGTGACGGTGCCGGTCTTGTCGATGAGAAGATTGCGGATGCGGGCGAGCGCTTCCAAAGGCCCCCCTCCCCGAAAGACGATCCCACGCCGCGCCGCCCGTGAGATACCAGACACGATGGCGATCGGAACAGCGAGCAGCAGCGGGCAGGGAGTGGCAACCACCAGAACTGCCAAGGCCCGCACGGGGTCACCGGAGACCGCCCAGGAAACTGCCGCCACGACCAGCGTCAGCGGCACGAACCAACCCGCCCATCGGTCGGCCAGCCGGATGCCGGGAGACCTCGATTCACGTGCCTCTTGCACTAGTCGAACGATGCCCGCATACGTACTTTCCTCGGAGGTGGCGGTAGCGCGGATCTCGAAGGAGTCGGCGGCGTTGATGGTTCCGCTGCTTACCAGGTCTCCGCTGCGGTGCTCCACCGGCAGCGCCTCCCCGGTGAGGGCTGACTCGTCGAGCAGAGCGAAGTCACTCGCCACCACCCCATCGACGGGGAGAACCTCACCGCTTTTGACCAACAGCCGGTCGCCCCGGCTGACCTCACCGACATCGATGCTCTCGATTGCACCGTCGAGGACACGGTGGGCCGTCCGCGGTGCTCTCTGGATGAGAGCGGTTAGCTCCCGTTCCGCTCTCCCTGCTGCGAACCCTTCGAGATATTGACCGGTGGCCAGCATCAGGCCGATAATTGCTGCGGTAAGGAGCTCTCCCAGGGCCAAGGCCGCCACCACTGCAAGAAGTGCAATGACATCGACTCCAGGCCGTCTCTGCCGGAGATCGGCCACAATCCCCCCCGCCAGACGAAGCAGCGGCAACAACGCTGCCACCGTCCAGGCGACGTGCGACAGGAGATCCGTAGCGCCGAACTGGAGGAGGCCACCCACCGCAAGCGCTCCCGCTGTCGCGAACAGCATGAGGCGAGTGGAATGTTCAGTTCTCATCAATGCCCCATTCGCCAGCTGGGAGCCGGAGTTGGTTAGTCATCGTCGTCCGACTCGCCCTAGTGTTCATCCGAACCGAAGGTTGCCTGGAGCCCATCCGCCAGCGCATCGATCTCCTGGTCGGTCAGTCGGGCTTCGGGATGGAGCAGGGTATAGGCGCTGGGCGGCATTGAACCCTCAAAGACCGTCTCGGCGCTCTCGTCTCCCTCCGCCCCCGGGCCCCACTCCGACCAGTTGAGTTCCGCCCGGCCCTCCTCGACGTCACGTTGAATCAACCAGGACACGGGCGCGATGTTCGAATACCAGGCCCAATGTGTTTCGTTGGAATGACAGTCGAAACAAGCCCGGACCGCCAACTCTCGAGTGGCGGGAGCGTTCCACGCCGGTTCGGCCGAGACGGAGGGGTTGTCATGGTCGCGGCCATACGGGACAAACTGGGCGGCGACCAGTAGAAACCCGAGCCCAGCCAGCAACCACTTAAGCAACCGCCACAAATCGACCTCCGACCGTCGCCATCTTTCCAAGACCCTACCCGACGAATCTGCCAGGCCGGCACTGATGGGCGACAGAGGCGAAAGACCCGCGCAGGAGGAGCCGCGGCACCTTTAGGGTCGTTGGGCCCTGCCCTGGCGGAGGGGTTTTCCTGATGGTGAAGGGATGGGTTTCCTGGAGACAGAATGGCCGCGGGAGTGGCAATTACCGACGAAGGAGAAGCTTATGGGAGCGCGAGTTTCGGTCACTACGGAGGAAGCACAAGAGGTGGCGACTTCCCTAAACGTCGACTTTGGCGAGATGGGATGTGACCTCAAGCAGTTCCGTCGTGGCATGGAAGTGGAGTTAGAGCACGGGCGACGGAGCCCGGAAACCAATGTCACCGACGATGACCTGATCCGGACCGGCAAGATAGCGCTCGCTCACCTGCGGGAGTTGGCCGATTACTACGACCGACTGGCGGTTATGGAAGGCGACTGATGCTGGACGGCCCCGCCAGTCCGCTCGGAAGTCACAGATGCGTCATGGCTCGGCCTGGAGACCGCATGCTCAACGGCGATCGGGCGCAGCTGGTCTCTCGGCACCTGGATTATCTCGACGTCGGGTCGTGAAACGGTGGGATGAGCCAAGGCAGGCGATTCGGTCGGTCTTGGGCCGGGCACTGGTGATCCATTTTATGAGTTGTTCCCATATCTTTGGGCAAGGGGATGGCCCAGAACTCTTTGAGCTTTGACCGCCCGACTCGACGGCCGGGCTCAGCTGGCGCGTACTTTTGAGGGGACAACCCGGCAGGGCCGCCGGGTCCCCCCCAATGGCCACTCAGGTGTCCTGACGTCCCTGGACGAACCACAACGCAAACAGGCCTGCCAGAAGGGCCAGGGCAACCATCACCCATATCGAGCGGCCGCTCGTCTTGGTCTTCTTAGAGTTCATGGAGAACCTCCTTCCAGACGCCATGGTTCGCGCCCGATGCAGGCGGCCACCAGGGCCGAAAGTCGCAAAAGCATTTCTCGCCCTCCGGAGGAAGAGCCATAGACCCGGCCGTGAGGCCGCCAGGTCGAGAGCGTTCACCCCTGGGCTGAGGG
>CAZPIZ010000031.1:3980-6314 GCA_964586615.1 uncultured Acidimicrobiaceae bacterium
GCCTCAACACAGGCCCTTCGTCTCAGCACTTCAGAAGGCCCGGGCAGCACCTCTCCCATGGCCGAAGGTCTTGTCTGGCTACGCCTGGCGACAGGTACTTCGCCTCTGGTCCCCCCCGGCAACAACAGTCAGCATGGGGGATGACCTGTTGAAGATCGATGCGGGAAAGGAGGCTGTGATGGACACGCTGCTGGCGATTGATGAGATTGACGGTCTGCGTCACCGGCTGGACTACTTGACACTGGTCAGTGAGGCACTCTGGTCTTTCTTCGAGGACCAGGGTTACGCAGAGCAGCAGCTGCTTGATCGCATCAAGAGAATCGACCTGTCAGATGGACGCTTGGACAACCGTCATGTTCATCGGGTGATGTGCATGAACTGCGGTGCAGCCATCACGACCGACCAATGCCAGTTCTGTGGCGCCCGGGTCAAAGATCCTTTTGCCGCGACCTGACCCCCGCCGCCAAACCGGGGGCGGGATCAAGGTGCTGGCATGGGTTCTGATGGCTGTTGTTGCCTGTTCAGGAACCATCACGGACATTGGGGAAGCCGCCGGCGCCGGGGACGGAACGACTGCAACGCTCACCGGTTTTCTCCTCGTGGAGTCGGAGTCGATACGGCTGTGTGAGGCGCTCGCCGAGTCGTTCCCGCCGCAATGCGCCAACGACCGTATATCGGTGATTGGACTGGAGATTGGTGACTATTCCCTCATGAGTGCCGGCTCCGTTTCCTGGACCGAGCAGCCGGTGACCATCGCCGGCAGGATCGAGGACGGTGCGTTGCTCGTCGACTAAGCCCGACGCCGGCCGACTGGCATTGGGACCATTGGCCGTTGGCTGCAGGAGATGATCGGCGTACCTTTGGGTAATGGCTGGTGTTAGACGTCTGGGAGCTGTGGTCTGGGAGGTTCCCCGGGAAGGGGGGATGCTGGTCCCTGGTCTGGTCTTTGCCTCCGAGGAGTTCTTACGAGAGGCCGAATTGGCCCACACGCTGGACCAGGTTCGCAACGTCGCCCACCTTCCGGGGATAGTCAAAGCTTCGATGGCGATGCCGGATATCCACCAGGGCTACGGGTTTCCGATTGGCGGCGTGGGGGCCACCGATGTCGAGGCTGGGGGGGTGGTATCGCCCGGGGGGGTGGGCTTCGATATTTGCTGCGGGGTGCGGCTGCTTTCCTCTCGTTTCAGCGCAGGTGACTTCGAGGCTCGACGATCCCAGCTGATGGCCGGACTCGACCGTCGCATTCCCCGAGGGCTGGGGCGGGGAGGGATAGCCCAAGACTTGCTACTGGAGGACGTGCTCAAGAGAGGAGCTCCTGCTGCCCTCGAGGCCGGTTACGGGTGGGAGACCGATCTGGAACGTTGCGAGGAGCACGGTTGTTCGCCCGCTGCGGTTCCGGAGCAGATATCAGACCTGGCCCGACGACGAGGAGGCAGCCAGCTTGGCTCCTTGGGGGCAGGCAACCACTTCCTCGAGGTGCAGGTGGTCGATGAGGTGGTCGACGAGGAAGCCGCCTCCGTATTTGGAATCGCAAAAGGAATGGTTTGTGTGATGATCCACTGCGGCAGCCGCGGGCTTGGTCATCAAACCTGTCAGGATCAGCTCAAATTGATGGGTGGCGCGATGACCCGGTATGGGATAGCGGTGCCAGATCGTCAGCTGGCCTCCGTGCCGGTGCGAACACCCGAAGGCGAGGCCTACCTGGGAGCGATGGCGGCGGCAGCCAACTATGCCTGGGCCAACCGCCACATCCTCGCCGACGAGGCTCGCCGGGTCTTTGCCGATGTCTTCGGTATGGACGTGAAGGATGCCGGCATGAGCCTTGTGTTTGACGTAGCTCACAATCTGGCCAAGCTGGAGGATCACGAGGTGGACGGTGAGCGCCGGCTCTTGTGCGTCCACCGCAAGGGAGCCACCCGGGCATTCGGTCCGGGCCATCCCGACCTTCCCGCAGACCTCCGCGCCACCGGACAGCCGGTGCTGATCCCGGGCAGCATGGGCACTGCCTCCTGGTTGATGAAAGGCGTCGCCGGCAACCCGGCCTTTGATTCCGCCGCCCACGGGTCAGGCCGGGTCATGAGCCGCCACGCCGCCCTTCGCATCCAGCGGGGTACCGAGGTGAGAGACCACCTAGAAGCGGTGGGAATCTCGATCCGTCCTGGCTCAGTCAGACTGCTGGCTGAGGAAGCCCCCTATGCCTACAAGGACGTTGATGTGGTGGCAGAGGTGTGTGAGAAGGCCGGACTGGCAGCCAAGGTGGTCAGGCTGCGCCCAGTGGGTGTCGTCAAGGGCTGAACCGTCTCTGCCAGGATTGTCGTTATATCGGTATCCCGA
>CAZPIZ010000031.1:6414-9701 GCA_964586615.1 uncultured Acidimicrobiaceae bacterium
TAGCGCCCAAGGAAGATGTACACCACCAGTGTGGGGAGGGCGGCCAGCAGCGCCCCCGCCATCTGCACGTTCCATTCCACGATCTGACTACCGGCCAGATTGTTCAGTGCCACGGTGACGGGCCAGTTGTTCGGACTCGTGAGGACGATGGCGAACAGGAATTCGTTCCAAATGTTGGTGAATTGCCATATGAGAACGACCGCGAAACCGGGCGCCGCCAGCGGCAGCATGATGTAGCGGAAGATCTTGAAGAACCCGGCGCCATCGATCGCAGCAGACTCCAGGACTTCGTTGGGCAGAGTGGCGTAGTAGTTGCGGAATATGAGAGTGGTTATGGGTATCCCGTAGACGACATGGACCAGGATGAGGCCGGGAATGCCCCCGATCAGATTGATCCACTGCATGAACTGAACCAGGGGTATGAGGATGCTCTGGTAAGGGATGAACATCCCGAACAGGAACAGGGTGAAGATCAGGTCGGATCCGCGGAATCGCCACTTGGAGAGGACGTAGCCGTTCATCGATCCGAGCATCGACGAGATCAGAGACGCCGGTATCGAGAGCAGAAGGCTGTTGATCAGGTTGGGGCGGAGGGCCTCGTATGCCGCCCGGAAATTGGTCAGGTCGAGGCGGGAAGGAAGCTCCCACATGCGGGTGAGGCTGACCTCGTCGAACGGCTTCAAACCGGTGATAAGCATGACCCAGACCGGAAGCAGGAAGAAGGCGGCGAACGCGCTGAGAACCCCCAGTTTGGTGGCGGTCGTGCGAAGTCTGCGGCCGCGCAGGGTGGTTGAGTGGCGCGGGCGGGATCGGAGATCGAGATCGACCGCGGTCACAACTCCACCTCCCGGCGCATACTCCAGACCAGATAGGGGATGACCAACACCGCGACGCTCAGCAACAACACGACCGCAATTGCGGCTCCACGGGCGAAGTTGTTGGCGTCGAACGTGGTGGTCCACATGTAGACCGAGGGCACGTCGAGCCGGATGTCCTTGCCACTGATGGCGACGATCAGGTCGAAGATCTTCAACGACAGATGCCCCAGCACGATCAGGGCGCTGAGCAATACCGGCCGCAGCAGCGGAATCACGATCCGCCGATAGATCTGGAGCTCGGAGCCACCGTCAACCCGGGCTGCCTCCTTCAGGTCTTCGGGGATCGACCTGAGGCCGCCAAGAAACAATGCCATGGTGAAGCCGGACATCTGCCAGACCGCCGGAAGTGCCACGAAGGCGATGCCCCAGGGTGGATCAGTTGTGTGCCAGGCGTTGATCAAGGGATCGAGACCGACGAGATCGAACAGCAGGTTGAGGCCGCTCAGCCGGTTCCCGGTAGCCGGGTTCATCAGCCATCTCCATGCGACCCCTGTGACGATCAACGAGATGGCGAGCGGAAACAGGAAGAGCGAGCGAAAGAAGGCCTCTCCGGGGATGTGACGGTCGAGCAGGAGTGCCAGGAACATTCCCAGCGCCACCGCCCCGACGACGAATAAGGTCGTGAACAGCAGCGTGTTGCGCATGTCGATGGCGAAGCGCCGGTCGCTGAACAACTCGGCGAAATTGGACAACCCACGCCAGGTGTAGTCAGGGGTCAGTCCTCGCCAGCTGCTGGTTGACACCCGCACTGTCCAGGCGATGAAGCCATAGACGAAAAGGCCGATCGCCAGCATCGATGGAGCCAGCATGGCCATCGCCAATTTGCGGTCGCGCCTCCCATGCATGGCTCTCCTTCCTGAAGGCTGGCCCGTTAGAGAGTGGGCCAGGCTGAACCCGGCCCACTCTCACGTCACATCGGGTGTATCAGGCACCCGCCCCTGTGTTCGACCAAGCCGCCACCAGGGCATCCTGAAACGCCGCGACATCCTTGTCGATGAGGAACAGACCGATCGCCGTGTCGATATCGGCCTTCCAGGCGTCGTTGGCGACAACACCGTGGGTGAGGCTTCCTACGACGGTATCGGTCGACCAGTCGTCCATGGCCGAGAGCAGGTACGGGTCGTAGAGACTGCGGTCTCCATCGGTCCGGGCCGGAATCGATCCCTTGATCGGGTTGAAGGCATCCTGTCCCTCACGAGAGCCGGCCACCTTGAGCCAGGCGATCGCACCGTCGCGGTTCTCCGCTCCCTTGGGCAGCACGAAGCTGTCCGACAGGAACTGGAACACACCGTCGGTGCCAGGTGCTGGAGCCCAACCAAACCCGGTCTCGGGTTCGAGCCCCTGGGCCTTGAAATACCCCTCTGCCCAGTCACCCATGATCGTGAAGGCTGCGTCTCCATCGATCACGAGCTGGGCGGCCTGATCCCAGGCCAGGGTGGAGGCATCCTCGTTGGTGTAATCGACCACCTGTCCGAACGTCTCCAGGGCGCTGGTGACAGCTGAACTCGCCCAATCACCCGAGCTCGTCCAGAGGGCGTTGTAGTCGTCCGCCCCCAACTCGCCCAGCAGCACCGTCTCGAAGAGGTGCATGCTGGTCCATTGCTCGCCCATCGCCAGGGGTGTGATCCCCTGCGCATCGAGGTCGGCGGCAACGGTCAGGAACTCGTCCCAGGTGTTCGGAATCTCGATCCCTCTCTCTTCGATGGTCCCCGGGATGTACCACATCTCGTTGGCCCGGTGAATATTCACCGGAACCGAGTAGATGTTTCCATCCTCAGAGATCAGCGGGATCAGAGTGTCGGGTATTACGTCGAGCCAGCCCTCCTCCTCGTAGAGGAAGTTGAGCGGTTCGATCAGATCGGCGGCGACATAGGTGCCGATCAGCTCCTGGCCAGCGTGGCCCTGCCAGGATTCGGGTGGATCGTTGGCCTGAAGCCGGGTGGCCAGAACGGCCCGGGCATTGGTGCCCGCACCGCCGGCGACCGCGGCATTGACGAACTCGATGTCCGGGTGCTCGGCCTGGAACACCTCGAGCAGGGCATTGAGACCCTCGGCCTCTCCGCCTGCCGTCCACCAACTGAAAACTTCGATGGAACTCGGCGCTCCACTCTCTGTGGTCGTTGCGCCCTCTGCAGTCGTCGTTTCGGCAGTCTCGCCGCAGGCCACCAATACCAGTGCGAGAACCACCGAGGCAGTTATCAATCGCCTCACATTCGACCTCCTTCGGTCTCCACAACTGGAGCCGGATCCATAGCGAAGCCGGCGCGTCGTAGGAGTACCACCCTTTCGGAGCGGGGCACGCCGTACCAGGGTCGGAAGTCACCTTGATGACCTGGTGGCGGCGGGTCCGGTTAGAGGCGGCGGTCCAGCACGTGGAGAAGACCTGCCACGGCGATGGCTCCAAACCCG
>CAZPIZ010000031.1:9801-14082 GCA_964586615.1 uncultured Acidimicrobiaceae bacterium
CGGGTAGCGCCGGGCAGAATCACTCTTATGCCCCATCGGGTGCTCTCCCACACCGCGGATACCGGAATCGAGGCCACAGCCGATTCGATAGCAGCTCTCATCAGCGAGCTGGCAACCGGGATGTTTGGACTCGTTGCCCCGATGGAGCGTGGCGCCGCCGAGCGATGGATAGAGGTTCGGGTTGAATCGCCCACCGTGGAGGATCTGGCGGTCGATACGCTCTCTGCACTGCTCTACCACTCCGAGGTCGAGGACCTGCTCTTCTGCGACTTTGAGGTAGAAAAGGAGCCGGGCGCCCTCGCGGTGACGGTCAAGGCAGGCGGCCTCTCAGCCGGCGTCGTCGAGTCGGTCGGGCCGCCGATCAAAGCCGTGACGTATCACAAGCTGGTGGTGGAGGAGAGGGACGACGGTTGGTATGGGCGGATGTATTTTGACGTCTGACCATCTCGCTAAGGAGCGGGGTCCCAACGCGGCCTGGGGCCGACCACCGCGAATGAGGCAGTATTACGGACCCTGGCGGTCAGGCAGCCCGCATTTCCTCCACCGCTTCGAGTCTCTGTGCGAGCGTCTCGAGTGCTTCGGATATGAGCTCAGGAACCTGGTGTTCGGGGATGCGCGTTACTTCCGAGATGTTGGCGATTGTCGCCGGCGGACCGCTGAACCCAAAGCGAAGCTCGAGTACCCGACGATGGAGTTCGGGGAGGGTGTCCAAGCTCTCTCGGACCGCGTCCTCGACGATTCGCATCTCGACTTCGGCTTCGGGATCGAGAGCTCCTTCGTCAGCAATGAAGTCTCCCAACGACGCTCCGCCCTCGCCGACCGGAGTCTCGAGAGCCACCGTGGTGCTCACTGACAGCGCCTTCTTGACGTCACCAATCGTAACCCCCGTCTCCTCGGCGATCTCCGCCGCAGTGGCGGTACGGCCGAGCTTCGTCCGGAGCTCCTCGGCAGCGGTGCGGACAGCCGCCAAAATCTCGAACACCCCCGCCGGAATGCGGATGGAATCGCCGAGATTGCCGCGAGCCCGCTGCATAGCTTGACGGATCCACCATGTGGCGTACGTCGAGAACTTGAACCCCTTTCGCCAGTCGAACTTTTCGACCGCCGTGATCAGCCCGAGGTTCCCTTCCTCGATGAGGTCAAGCATGTCCACGTTGCCCCCGGCATAGCGACGGGCGTTGGCGACGACCAGTCGGAGGTTGGCCTCGATGAACTCCTTCCGGGCGCGGAGCCCCTCACGGACCGCGTCGTCCAGAAGGGCGCGTTCAGACGACCCAGTCACGGTTCCCGAGTCCAAGCGGCGGCGCGCTGCGATGCCCGCCTCCATGGCCTGAGCGAGCCGGACCTCGTCCTCGGCGTTGAGCAGGTCGCATCTGGCGATGCAATCGAGATACTGGCCGAGGGCGTCAGCCATCAGACCGCTCTCGTCGACCAGACGATTGGTCGCACTTCTATGTCGCTCTTGCCAATCAATCACGCATGATCAAACACCTGTTCGCCCTCCTGCATTCCCAACCGCCGGTTGGGACCTATGACCCTGGTTTCTCCACCCCGACACCGGTACTTGTGGGTATCGTCATGTATGGACGGTCGCGGCGGAGAGCCGCTCACGCCTTCGACAAGAGCGATACCAGGGGACCGGAGGAGACGGTCGCTGTGATCACGCAGGGCGACGTCTCGGACCATGACATCCAGTACGCCTTGCGCCATATCGGCGCCCTCGTAGAGAAGGTCAAGGAACCGGTCCTGTTTGCCCGTGTCAAGCTAACCCTCGCCCCGGATCCGGCGCGGCCCCGGCCAGCTATCGCCCAGGCTCTCCTGGACATAAACGGGAACCTAATTAGGGCCCATGTCGCCGCAGAGACGATCCCCTCCTCGATCCAGCTGCTCCAGGATCGACTGAGCGACAAGCTCGATCATCGCGCCAAGCGCCGCAGAGATCTGCGAAAGCGTCCCGGTGTTTCCGAGCCCGGCGAATGGCGTCACGGCGACCTACCAACCGCAAGACCCGACTACTACGACCGTCCAGGCGAGGAGCGTCGGCTCGTTCGCCGCAAGAGCTTCGACATCGAAGAACTCACACCCGATGAGGCGGCTCTGGACATGGAGCAGCTCGACCACGACTTCTATCTCTTCCGGGATCTTGACAGCGGCGAGGACGCCGTCATCGAGCGACAGCCAGATGGCTCCTATCGTTTGACCCGCCTGCATCCCGCTACAGCGGACCTAGGGCCGACTTCGGAGGCTGTCGTTGTCTCCGACTATCCGCCACCTGAGCTCGCTGTCGATGAGGCTATCGAGCGCTTAGAGGCAATTGGCCAGCGATTTCTTTTCTTCGCCGATACGACAACCGGCCGGGGCAACGTCGTGTACCACCGTTACGATGGCCATTACGGGATGATCACGCCTGCGTAGACGGTCGCATCCACTGCTCGACCACCCGCCCATGGGCCACTTTGAAGTCGAGGTGCAGGTTCCGGTCCCCCACCCGCAGTTCGACGCTGATCACACCGTCATGTTCATGAGCTGAATTCGCCTGGCAAGTCTGCCCGGAGAATTCGTCCCTCATGTGGTCGATGATTGCGTCCCGTCCCAGAACCCGCTTCGATCCAACGTGGAGTACGGCCTCGGGCGCATACAACAGACGAACGGTCGGCAGCTCCCGGCGATTGACCAAATGTGCCCACTCATCGATGAGCTCGACCGGGTGCCCCTCGAAAGACCAGTCAATGCTAACGCGATCGCCTGTTAATGGATGATGGCCCTTCTCATCGGGATGATGGGCTCCCGCCAGATCCCCGAAGCGGTGTTGGTGAGGCGAGACACGGCTACCACGGCGGAGAGTCACATTCACGGCCTGGTCGACCCCGTCCTGGCGTTTGATGTCGAAATCAACCCGAGCTAAAGGGACTCGGGCGGCTGGCTCGATGTCCGAACTCTTCACCGGATACTCATGGCCGTCACGGCGAAGTCTCCCTTCGCCGGTCCGTTTATCGAACCACATCACCACACCTGTTGGCATGGTCCAATCATCACGGTCGGCAGGAGAGAAAACTAGGGAACAATGTCCCAATCGTGACTAGGACCCTGAATCCGGCCAGACCCTACGACCCGGCGAAGATCTTGCTCCGATCCCATTCGATCACGAGCCTGCCCCCCACCGTTCGGACCTGGGTGCCCAGCTCGGCGCATGCCTGGGTGAATCGTTGACCGATCCAGGCTCCTTCCTCACCGCGAGCAAGTCTGGTGTGGCAGAAGTCGAGGAAGATAGGAATCGCTTCGAGGCGAAGCGGGCCGACGGGCGTCAGATCCACAAGGAAGAGCAATCCCAAGTTATTCCGAAGCTCCGGATCGGCTGCGTAGTCATCGATGAAATTACCGAGGTCATAGAACACGTTTCCAGACACACCATGGAAGACGTGGGCCGAGTGTCCGGCAACAAGCGTCGCTCCACCCTCCACCAATGCCTGTGCAGCTTTGCGGACATTCGGAACCGGCCTTCTGGTCATGTTCGGCCCCCAGTGCGGTGTTACCAGGACGGCGTCGGCCTTGCCTTCCACCATCGAGCGGAACACCCAGTCCGGAACACCACTTCGAAGGTCTGTGTAGGCCACACCGGGTGTGTCGACATCTGCCCGGTAGTCACGGGGATGATCGGTCAATCCGACTATCCGCAGTCGGAAGCCCTTGTGTTCGAGGATCACCGGGCGTCGCGCCTGCTTCACATCGCGCCCGGCTCCGACCACCGCCACCCCCGCCTCGGACAGAAGATCTAGCGTGTCGAGAAGGGCAACCCGCCCATAGTCGAGAGCGTGGTTGTTGGCAAGAGTCACACAGTCGACTCCGAGGTACCGAAGCGCATCCACCGCGGCTGGCGGAGCCCGGAAGAAGAACGGCTTCAGCGGGTCAGGCCACCGCTCGCCTCGCTCCGATATGCAGCATTCGAGGTTGAGGACGAAGAGGTCTGCCTCCTGGACGGCGGCGACCAAATCGTCCGAGAACAGGGATTCGGGCGGCTGCCTATGGAGCGTCTCCGCCACCTTTCGGCCGAGCATGGTGTCACCCGCCAGCGCGAGTCTGATTCCAGTCGACACTCTCATCCTTCATGGTCTGCATCCACGCTCACTTGCATTTTCAGGGGTTCGAGCCTCCTGCTGCCGTTCCATTACAGGCTCGACTTACCCGGGGGCATCGGCCGTGGTCAGAGGCGTTCTGCCCTAAGTAGCCTCCGTTTTCAGGCTAAGAGGGCCTTGGGTCTTGCAGCAACGGGCAAGGACAGTC
>CAZPIZ010000032.1:0-13581 GCA_964586615.1 uncultured Acidimicrobiaceae bacterium
GAGACGACCCCGGACTCGATCACGTAGAACCGATCCCCTGTCTCCCCTTCCGTGATCACTGCCTGACCGGCTGCAATCTCAACCGATATCAGATCTCGGGACAACCGCTCCACCGCCGGTTGTTCGAGCACGGCGAACATCGGGATCGCCAGCAACAACTCACAACCAGGCCCCGGCAGCGCAGAGGTGGCATCGAGCTTCGCGAGAGAAAACCATTGGCTGAGGCCGACCACGACCACCAACACGCCCACCATCAGAAAGGCGCCTCGGCCCCCTACCCACCTGACCAGAAAAGGAGCCATGGCGGCACCGAGGGCGATTCCTCCCATCATCATCGATTCCTGGAGACCAAACACCCGGGCGAGAACCCAGTCCAGGGTGATTCGTTGCAACAGGGTGCGGCCGGCGACGTCGACGAAGGCTTTGCCGGCCCCGGCAACGGTGAGAAGCAACAACGCCGAGATCAGACCATGACCGAGCAGCGAGATCAGGGCCAGGGGCAATCCGAAAGCGATCAACCCCCCGACAAGGGCCGGAGCCATGCGGCGTCGATTCACCAGGACCGCGGTGCAGGCGGCTCCGAGAAGGCCTCCGATACCGAGGGCCGACGCCAGGGTGCCTGGTCCCGATTGGTCGAGGCTCAAGAGCTCGAGGCCAAGGACGACCGTAAGAATGTCGAGGGCGCCGATCACGAGAAACTGCGACCCGAAGATGAAGGTGACTCTCCTGGTTCCGTGGGATTGCTTGAGCGCGGCAAATCCCTCAAGTGCGTTCGCCAGCACCGGGCGACGCTCGCTTCGTACCTGGCGGCGCCTCAGCGGCAACGAGCGGGTCAAGATTGCCGCAAAGGCCGAAGCCACCGCCGCAGCCCAGAAGACCGCCCCGGGTCCGCTCACTGCCAGCAACCCCGCCGTCAGCAACGGTCCACCGAAGGTGCCGAATCCCTCGGTGGAGCTCGACAGCGAATTGGCCGCGGTCAGCTGTTCGGGGGTCTCGGATATGTCCGGCAGCGTCGCGTAATGAACCGGTCGCGTCATGGTGACGCCGATAGCCGCCAGGGTGGCGGTGACATAGACCATGACCAAGGGCCAAGCGAAGGTGAGGGCCGCGGCCGTGGCCAGAAATGCGCTCGCCTGAAAGGAGAATCCGATCGAAAGGGCACGGTCGCGACGGAGCCGGTCGCCGATTTGGGAGATAACAGGCGCCAGCAGGGTCGCCGGGATGAGCTGAACGACGGCAATGAGCCCGGCCGCGGCCGCTCCCCCCTGGTCGTAGGCCCACACCAGGATGGCAACCCAGGTTGCCAGCTCGGCGGAATTGAAAATCAGGAAGGCACCAAGCACGCGCCTGAGGGCGGGGGACCGCGCCAGGGCCTGAAATGAGTGAAGAGTCCGGCCTTGAGCTATCGACGCAAGTTAGTCAAGCGGCTGGTTCGGGCTGCTATCAAGGCGCCATGCTCTTGACGGACCCAAGCAGAAGGTTTTGAAGTGGAGCCCCTAGGCGAGGTCCTGGTTGCGATCGCAATCGCGCTGGGTCTGGTGGGAATCGTGGTTGCTGCCATACCCGGGCTGATCCTCATCTGGGCGGCCGTGATGGTCTGGGCTCTGGGCGAACAGACCCCGGTGGCCTGGACCGTGCTTGCCCTCGCCACCGCCCTCACCATCGGCGGTCAGGTGGTGAAATACCTGGTTCCGGGCCACCGCCTGCGCGACGCCGGTATACCGGGCCGGTCGATGCTGGCAGGAGCCGCCCTTTCGATCGTCGGGTTTTTCGTCATCCCCCTGGTCGGTTTTATCATCGGGTTCGTATTGGGGGTTTATCTCGCCGAGTGGTACCGGTTGGGGACCCAAGCCCGGGCCTGGCCCAGCACCAAGCAGGCAATGAAAGCGGCCGGCCTGTCGATCCTGATCGAACTTGCCGCCGGGCTGTTGATCGCCGGCGCCTGGGTGGTGGCGGTGATCTTTCTCTAGCGACCCTTCAGCTCTTCTAGCTCTTCCAGGGTCCTCGGCCAATCCTCACCGAGCAACCGGGACAGTGAACGATCGGCCAACAGCTTTCCGCCGGTCTGACAGGTCGGGCAGTAGTTGGTTTCGTTGGCGGCGTAGACGATCCGTTGCACCTGGGTCCCGCACCGCGGACAGGGTTGACCGTATTTCCCATGTACTGCCATTTCGGGTCGGAACGCCGTGACCTTGGTGGGCCATCCATCCCCGACCTGGCGGCGGAGCAGATCGGTCCAGTGGTTTAGCTGCTCGACCGTGGCGGTACGGAGGCGCTCGGTCTCTTCTGGGTCAAGCTGGCGGGTACGGGCCACCGGTGACAGACGGGCGGTCCAAAGGATCTCGTCGGAAAATGAGTTCCCGATTCCCGAGAAGATGCGTGGGTCGGTCAAAGCTCGTTTGAGGGTGCGATTCTCGGCTGTGAGGGCGGCCGCGAATTCCTCCGGGCTTGCAAGAAGAGGCTCGACTCCCCCGCGATCCTCCGATGCGAGGGCTTGCTCCCCTTTCAGGACCCAGATCCCGGCGCGCCTCTTGGTCCCTTGCTCGGTCAGGATCAGGGACCCGGTGTCGAAATCAAGAGCGGCCAGGCCCACCTTCTTGGGCACGGCGGCTCCGGACTGCTTCCATTGGAGGCGACCGGCGATCATGAGGTGGATCACCAGGAAAAGCTCATCAGGGAACTCGAAAACGATCCGCTTACCAAGCCTGCGAAGTCCCACGACCGGAGTCCCTTGCGGAGCAGAATACGGCGGGTCGTAGGTCCGCAATACAGCCGGCGACGCCACCCTCACCTTGTTCAGGGTCTCTCCCACCACCCGGGTTTGGAGGGCTTCGAGGTAGACGGTGATGTCGGGCAGCTCCGGCACACTCCAAAGGTACCGCGCCCAAATCACTTGGACATGAGTACCTTGCCGTCCCGATGACCACCATCACCCAGCACTGGGTCCTCGCCCATACCCCCGAAGGGCTGCCCAAGTTGGCCGATTTCGCCCTCGAGGAGGTGGTCCTGCCCGATCTCGAGCCCGGCCAGGTACTCGTCGCCAATCGCTTCGTCTCTGTGGACGCAGGTGTTAGGGACCGCCTCTCCCGGGACAGCTACGGCGCTCGCACTCAGGCCGGTGAGGTGATCGACGGCTTTGCCGTCGGGGAAGTGACCGCATCGACCCACGACCGTCTCGTGATTGGCGACCGGGTCTCGTCAGGCACCGGATGGCGGAGACATTTCATCTCGAACGGGAAGGGGCTCCTGCGGCTCGACCCTCAGATCTTCTCATCGCCGATACCCGATTCCGCTGCCATCGGCGTCCTCGGAGTGTCGGGACTCACGGCCTATTTCGGGCTTCTGCGGGTCGCCCGGGTGTGGCCCGGTGAGACCGTTCTCGTCTCATCGGCGGCCGGCACCGTCGGAGCGACGGCCGGACAAATCGCCCGAATCCAAGGCTGTCGGGTGGTTGGGGTGGCCGGAGGGCCCGACCGCTGCCGTTACGTCACCGACCACCTCGGCTTTGACGCCTGCATCGACCGCCATGGCTCCGATCTCGTGACAGCGATCGCCAATACCTGTCTTGACGGCGTTGACGTCTATTTCGACAACGTCGGCGGAGAGTTGGCAGACGCCGCCCTGCTGTCCATGAACCAGGGCGGTCGGGTTGCCATGGCCGGGCAGGTCTCCGAATACAACCTCGATGAGCCCCGCGGAGTCCGTCATATCAAGGAGGTGGTGGAGCGCCGCCTGCGCATCGAAGGCCTCGTGGTATGGGACTACCTGGCGGATTTCCGGCCGGCCATGGAGGAGATGGCGGACTGGATCCGGGAGGGAAGGCTCAAATTCAGCGAGCACGTCATCGACGGTTTCGAACAGGCACCTGCCGCCTTCTGTGACCTCTTCAGCGGCTCAGCCGCCTTCACACATGCGGGACTGGGGCGGTCACTGGTTCGGTTGTAGGAGCCAGGGTCCCAGCTCGCCTCCGGTCGAAAAAGTAGAACAGGGCCAGACCCACGATCACCGACACGGCGACGGTCACGAACATGGTCGTATAACCGAACCCGGCGATCACCCATCCGATCAGAGGCGCGATCGCAAACAGCACCAGATCGAAGACAGCCGTGAATATGGCAGTCACTGTTCCTCGGTCGCCCTCCGCCGCCCTCGTCGTCGCGATCGCCAGGACCACCGGGTAGCTGATGCCGTGGCCCAGACCCGTAAAGAGGCCACCTACCACCAGGCCCTTGGTTCCTCCCAACAGTCCCACGATCGAGAGGCCGATGGCATAGGCAGCCAGTCCGGGTCCAACCATTCTCTTGTGGCCGACCCGGTCAGGCACCCAGCTAAAGGCGAGTCGCCACGAAACCGCCGAGAGGGCGTGAGCCGCAAAAAACGGACCGACCGAATTGAGCCCCGTGGTTGTCACATAGGTCTTCACAAAGACCAGTGCCGTTGTGAAAGCAACGGAGAGGAAGATCGTGGCAACCCACACCGGCCGCAGCGTCTCGCTTCGGAGCACCGACAGGAAACCGGTGGTCGTTGCTCCGGTGTTGACACCGCTCCGTTCAAGGAAAAGCGATAGTCCGAACGCTGCGATCGAAAAGCCTGCCGCCACCACGAACAGTCCCTGATAACCCCAGTCGTTGGTGAGGATGACATCACCAAGGGCGGGAGCGATGCCCATCGGGGCCAGACCGGAGATCCCGAAGAGGGCGATGCCCTGGGCGCGATTCTCGACCGGGACCCGGTCGGCGATGTACGTCCAGAATGCGGTGATGGTCATGGCCTGGCCCATACCCTGAAAGAGCCTGGCCACCAGAATCGCCCCTCCCACCTGGTCGATAAAGGCCATCGACAGCGTTGAAACCGCCACCATCAGGGTGCCCGTACGGATGATTAGACGACGGCTGTGCAGATCCATGACCCGACCGACCCAGGGCCTGACCAAAATCGCCGCCAGTCCGGCAACCCCGACGATGAGCCCGATCCTCACCTCGTCGGCTCCGAGGTCGAGTAGATAGCCAGGAAAGTGAACCAGCAGGCTGTTGGTCAGTTCAGAGGCGAACGCCGAGAGGAAGACGAGCGCGAACCAGCGAGTGAGAAGGGATTGGCGGACCACCGGGGCAGATTTTAGAGCACGATAACCCGCCTAGAAGACGGCGTATGGGGGTCGCCCTCCATCGACGTCCGCTTACGATGGACCGAAGTGGATCGGGAAACGACCAGAGCCTTTATGGACCGGTTCGAAGAACTGGCGAGCGGTGCAGCCGCTATCGGAGTGCTGGCGGTGGCCGATCGGGCCGGGGTGCTCGAAGCCATGGTGGGGCGGGGCCCGGTGACCATCGATGAACTGGCCGCCGACAGATTCGCCTCACGTTATGTCGAGGAGATCCTGTCGACGCTGGCCGCGGCCGGCATCGTCGAGTATGAAGCGTCCACGGATCGTTTTCTGCTGCCCGACGAGCACGCCGCCTGCCTGGCCGATCCCACCAGTCCCTATTCCCTGGCGGGCTGGCTCGACATGATTCCGGCCGCCATGAACTCGATCGATCGGATCAGTCGGGCCACCATCGACGGAGGCGGAATCCCCCTCCAGGACTTCGATGACCGGGTGGTCGCGGGGGTGGACCGTCTCAACTCTCCGGGCACCCGGATTCTTCTGACCAGACGCTGGCTGCCCGTCATGCCCGATGTCGTCGCCAGGCTCGAGGCAGGGGCCCGGGTGGCCGACGTCGGCTGTGGGTCCGGTGCCGCCGCCCTGGCGATGGCGTCTGCTTATCCCAACGCAACGGTGATCGGCTACGACATCGACCCACGGGCCGTAACCCGGGCCCGCGATCGAACCGTGGAATCGGGACTTCCCAACCTGTCCTTCGAGCTGCTGCCGGTAGCCGATTTGCCGGGCAGCTTCGACCTCATCACGACCTTCGACGTTATTCACGATCTCCCCAACCCTGTCGAGGCGCTGGTTCGGATCCGGGCCGCGCTTTCCGATGCTGGAACCTATCTGATGATGGAACCGGCCGCGGGAGCCGCGCTCGTGGAGAACTTCAACCCCCGAGGAGTCCTGACCATCGGCTTCTCGCTCTTGTACTGCTTGCCTCAGTCGTTGGTCGACGGCGGTATGGGTCTGGGGGCGGCATGGGGTCCATTGCGGGCAGAACAGTTGTGTCGCCAAGTCGGTTTCACGAGATTCGAGCAATTGCCGATCGACAACCCGTACAGCAGCTTCTACCGGGTTGAGAGATGATCGGAGAGCGGGCGACCGACTTCCCCATCGAAAACCTGCCCTACGGGGTCTTCTCGGTCGGTGGGCGGGACCCCCGGGTCGGGGTGGCGATTGAGCGGCACATCCTCGATCTGGCGGCACTTCCCGAGTTCGGGGGCTTGTTCGAGACGGGCACCCTCGAGCCGTTCTTGGCGGCAGGTCACGGGGTGTGGTCCGCCGTTCGTCAGGAGGTGATCGACTTTCTCAAGTCCGGAGACCCCGAACCCCACCTGACACCCATCGAGCAGGCTGAGATGCACCTGCCCTGTCGGATCGGCAACTACGTCGACTTCTTCTCATCTCTGGAGCATGCCACCAACGCCGGGCGAATCCTGCGCCCGGACACCGAGCCACTCACACCCAACTGGCGCCACCTACCGATCGGGTATCACGGACGGGCAGGTTCGATAGTTGTCGATGGGACTCCCATTCGCCGACCAAGGGGGCAGCGACGAACGCCCGACGGCCCCTCGTTCGGCCCCAGCACCAAACTCGATTTCGAATTGGAAATGGGCTTCATCACGGGACAAGGACCCGAACTTGGCGGATCGGTGACCACCGTCGAAGCCGAGACCTACATCTTCGGTCTGGTGTTAGTCAACGACTGGTCGGCCCGCGACATCCAGGCCTGGGAATCACAGCCGTTGGGTCCCTTTCTCGGGAAGTCCTTTGGGACCACCATCTCGCCATGGGTGGTACCGCTGGCCGCGCTCGCTCCTTACAGGGCGAAACCCCCGGTCCAAGACCCTCCTCCACTCCCCTATCTCACTCCCGCCGGCAAAGGTACCAACCTAGAACTCTCGGCGGCGATCAATGGAGCGGTGGTGACGCGATCGAACCTCAAGAACCTCTACTGGACGATGAGCCAGCAACTTGCCCACGCCACCAGCAATGGTGCGACATTCGCTCCAGGTGATCTCTTCGCCTCCGGCACCGTCAGCGGTTCGACCCCGAAGAGTCAGGGTTGTCTGCTCGAGCTCACCTCGAACGGGGCCGAGCCAATCAGCCTCGAGGACGGCCAGAGACGGGGATATCTGGAGGACGGAGACACCGTCGCTCTATCGGCCTGGGCGGGCGGCGGAAGAAAGCCGAGGATCGGCTTCGGGCCGTGCGGCGGGACCATCCTGCCTGTCCGGCTCTAGACCGCCTCGACGGTCACTTGACCCGCTGCCCACTCTTCCAGACGTGGGTGATCCGCTCCGGGTCTCCCCAGACGGAGTCAGGCCAAAGGGAGTCAGGCTCGAGTGGACTCCGATCGAGGGCTATCAGATCGGCATCGAATCCCTCATGGAGACGACCGGACATAGGACCCTGGGGACCAAGCGTGAGAGGCCCGGTGGCTGTGGCTGCTTCGATCGCTTGGAGCGGGGTGAGGCCGGCTTCCGTCAGATGTCTGATCTCCCGTGAAGCAAGCGCGAACCGAACGCCGTGCACAGGCCCACTTGGAAACATGTCCGTCCCCATGGCAATCCTCACCCCGGTGGCAATCGCGATCTTCATCGCCTGAGCGTGGGTATCGGCCAGTCCCGTGATCTTCCGGAAGGCGTAGGCGGGAACGTGCGCCTCCATCTTCAGAAGCTCTTCAACAATGAATCGGGTCGGAACCAGGATCGCTTCCTTCTCCTTCATCAGCTCGGCCGCTTCCTCGTCGAGGTAGCTGCCATGCTCGATGCTCTTAACCCCCGCTCTCAGAGCGGCCATGATCCCGGGTTTCCCATGGCAATGGGCGGCGACGACTCTCTCCGCCCGGGCCGCCTCCGCCACGATCGCTTGCAGTTCCTCGTCGGAGAACTGCTGGTGGATCGGGTGATCGACCTCGGACATGACGCCACCGGATGCGCAGATCTTGATGACCCGGGCGTTGCGGCGGAGTTGTTCTCGAACGGCCTTGACGCATTCGGACGGACCGTCGGCGAGCCGTCCGACGATCCGGCTTCGGGCAGAAATGCCCTCGTAAATGTCGAGGGGGATCGAGTGGATGTCACCATGCCCGCCGGTGGTCGACAGAACCTCACCGGCCCCGTAGATGTTCGGACCGGTGATACTCCCCTCAGCCACCACCGGAGCCAGCTCGACCCCGTAGCCTCCCACCTCCCGGATTGAGGTGACACCGCCCTCGATGTAACGGGCCAGGTCGGCGGTGGACCGTGCACCGGCCGTCGCCGGGGGCACCCAAACGACCCCCTCGAGGCTCCATGACGCCGAGCCAAAAAGGTGAGCGTGACTATCCCAAAGCCCCGGCATCACGACGGGAACCTCGGTCACGATGGCCTCGGGCGTCGACGGAGCCGAAGCACTCGTGCCCGCATAGGTGATGACCGTCCCCTCGACGATCACGGCGCCGTTTTCGATCGGCTCCCCCTTGCCGGGGATCAACAGGTCAGCCTCTATCCGAACAGCCATCCCCGAGAACCTAGCCGGGCCTCAAGCGACCTTGACTGCCGGCGGCTCGGAACTGGCCTTGATGGTGGCTCCTCGCTTCGAATAGAGAATCGCCGACCCGAGAATCACAAGTGCCACCAATGCGATCGTCACCCTGACCCCGGTGTCGTTCCGCAAACCGATGATGGCCGGGAGCATCAGCAGTGAGACCAGGTTCATCACCTTGATGAGCGGGTTCAACGCCGGTCCGGCAGTGTCCTTGAAAGGGTCACCGACGGTATCGCCGATAACTGCCGCCTTGTGCGCCTCTGAACCCTTGCCCCCCAAGTGACCCTCTTCGATGTACTTCTTAGCGTTGTCCCAGGCACCACCGGAGTTGGACAGGAAGTTGGCCATCAGCTGGCCGGTGAGAATCACCGCCGCCAAGAATCCACCCAGGGCCAGATAGCCCAAACCAAAACCCACGATCACAGGTGTGAGAACGGCCAGCAGGGCCGGTGTCGTCAGCTCCCGGAGAGATGCCCTGGTGCAAATATCGATGACCGGGCCGTAGTCGGGCCGTTTCTCCCCTCGCATGATCTTGCCGTCGGCAAATTGGCGCCGGACCTCTTCCACGACAACCCCCGCCGTTCGACTTACGGCCCGAATGGCTAGAGATGAGAACATGAACGGCACGGAGCCTCCCACCAGAAGACCGATGAAGGTCAGCGGATCGGCAACATTGATGGCCGTCGCAGGATCGCGGAACAACTCGGAGCCGGCCAGGTCCAATCCCAACTCGGAAGCAATGGTCTCGATAAAGGATGCGAACAGAGCCACCGCTGCGATCACAGCCGAGCCGATGGCGAATCCCTTGGTGACGGCCTTGGTCGTGTTTCCGACCGCATCCAGGCTCACCATGATCTTCTGGGCCTCGCCCTCGAATTCACCCGACATCTCGGCGATTCCGGCGGCGTTGTCGGCCACGGGTCCGAAGGTGTCTTCCGATACCACGACACCGGTGGTCGCAAGCATTCCCATGCCGCAAAGGGCCACCAGGTAAAGGGCGAACTGGAGGTTGCCGCCACCCAGCACCACCGCCACACCGATAGCGCCGGCGATGGCGAGGACGGCCCACACCGAAGACTCCAGCCCCGAGGAGATACCCGAGAGAATGGTCGTCGCCGGTCCGGTGCGGGTGCTCTCGGCGATCTCCTGGACCGGCTTGGCTTCGGTCGAAGTGAAGTACTCAGTCAGCCGGGAAGCGACCTGGGCAAGGACCAGACCGGCTACCACGGCAGCGAACACCTTCCACCCCTCGTTGCCGTTTTCGTTGCCCACATAGAACATGGCAACCAGGAAGGTTCCGATGATCGTGAGAATCCCGGCAGTCAGAAAGCCGCGGTTGATCGGTGCCATCGCAGTTCGGTCCTTGGGGGTGGCCCGGACCATGAACACTCCGGCAATCGATGCTACGACGCCGATTGCCCGGGCCACGAGCGGGAAGACCACACCGAGAGCGGGGTTGGCGCCGATCGAAGTGAAAGCGGCGACGCCGAGGATGATGGATGCGACCAGGGTGACCTCGTAGCTTTCGAACAGGTCGGAGGCCATCCCGGCGCAGTCACCCACATTGTCGCCGACGTTGTCGGCGATGGTGGCCGGGTTCCGTGGGTCGTCTTCGGGAATGCCTTGTTCCACCTTTCCTACCAGGTCGGCACCAACGTCGGCGGCTTTCGTGAAAATGCCTCCACCTACGCGAAGAAACAGGGCGAGCAAGGATCCACCAAACCCGAACCCGACCAGGATGGCGGACGAGGTGTTCTGGAACACCATGATGATCAAGGTCGCACCGAGCAGACCCAGACCGACCGTGAACATGCCGGCAACGCCACCTGTTCTAAACGCCACTTTGAGGGCGGCAGGAAGCGAACCGGACTTTGCGGCGGCAGCCGTACGAACGTTGCCCCTGACCGCCAGGCTCATCCCGATGAACCCGGTCAGCCCGGACAGGAAGCAACCGGCCACGAACGCGATCGTTCTGAACAAACCCGACTTGAAGAAGGAGAGGGCAACCGTGCCTTCGGGAGTGAGAACCTCGGTCGAGGTAACAAACACGACGACCACAAGCGGGATCAGGATGACCAGAATCGTCCGAAACTGCCTGCGAAGGTAGGCCATTGCGCCTTCCTGTATGGCGGCGGCGATCTCCTTCATCTTCTCGGTGCCCTGATCGGCTCGGATGACGTCTTTCGCTAGCAAGAACCCGACACCGATTGCGATCAGCGCGGTCACCGCCGAAATGACGAGCCACGTCCATTCGGCAGTGCCGAGGACGAACTCCTGATA
Organism: uncultured Acidimicrobiaceae bacterium; assembly: GCA_964586615.1. GTDB lineage: Bacteria > Actinomycetota > Acidimicrobiia > Spongiisociales > ZC4RG35 > DATEEG01. Next base: position 10,964 of record CAZPIZ010000032.1, read on the forward strand.
GCCGCCTTCAGCGGCCAGGACCGTGCTCATTCGAGTTTTCTCCTCCTTGGGATGTTCAAATGCCCGCTCACCAAAGGCGGCACTCTCGAAAGTGCCGCCATGAGGATCCGATCACGATCAGCGCGGGCCGGCCCGTGGATCCGGGGAAGAGGGGAGGTTAACAAATCGGAGCAGGGACCGGCCAACCGGCCCCGGAGCTACCGGCCCCGATTGAGCATATCGACGCTCAAAAGCAGCCCCGCCAGGATGGTTCCGGCCCCACCGAAGACGACGCCGTCGGAAATCCAGGAAAAGCTCGGTTCGGTCACGCCCATCAGAGTACCCGCCAGGGTTATCAAACCCACGATGACGCCTACCGCCACCAGGTTGCGACCACCCCGGAGACGGTTCAAGAGGGCGAACGCGCCCACCGCCACCGTCACTGCCGCCAGGATCCATACCGGCCAGGCCGGGACCATGTCGATGATCCTGAGAGTGGAATTGCTCGTCAGGCCGACGACTCCCCCCAGGAATTGGCCAGCAGCAGCCCCCAGCAGACCCATGGCAACGGGGGCGATGCTCTCCTGCTCGGCCGGAGTTGGCCTGGGTGGGTACCCGCCCGGCGATGCCGCTGGGTTAGGGGCGATCCGCCCTGCGGTGTCAACACCGTCATCTCGGGCCCCTGCCAGAAGGCGATTCAGCCGGGGGGAGGTCGAGGAACGAATGCCCAGCGCGAGCGCGAACCGGGCGTCGTCGTTGGTGGAGATCACCAATTCTTCGCCCTCGATCCGGAGATGAAAGCCGTCGAGCTTGGCGGCGACACCGACATCCGACAGCGGCCACCGGCCTAGCTCACCTTGGCCAGAAACAAGGCGAAGCTCCTCGTGCTCGAGATGAATCTCGACGCGAATAGTTGACTCGGCTTCGCCTGCCATCCGCACGGTGCCGGTCAGATCGCCATTCACTCTTGTTCGTCCTTCCACCAACATTCCCTCCCTCGGATAATGCTAGGGCCGATGCATCCCAAGTCATGGGGTTCCTCCATCACCGCTAGCCTCCGGCCCCTTGCCAGACTTCATCTATTCAATGGTGCGGGCCAGCCGCCACTACCCACCCGACCGCGACGTGCTCCGGGACATCACATTGGGCTTCTACTACGGAGCCAAGATCGGGGTAATCGGCCCCAACGGCGCCGGAAAGTCATCCCTTTTGAGGATCATGGCCGGTCTCGACGATGGTTACACCGGCGAGGCCAAGCTGATGGAGGGCTACAGGGCGGGCCTTCTCGAACAGGAGCCCCATTTGGACGAGAACAAGGACGTGCTTGGCAACGTGATGGACGGCGTCGCTGCAACGAGGTCCCTTCTCGAGGAATACCAGAAGGTGATGGAGGGCTGGGCCGACCCGGACGCCGACTACGAGAAACTAGGCGGCAAACAGGAAGTGCTCGAAAAGAGGATCGAAGCTGCAGACGCCTGGGATCTCGACCGACAGGTCGAGATCGCCATGGATGCATTGCGGGTTCCACCCGGGGACGCAGCGGTCACGCATCTGTCCGGAGGTGAGCGACGCCGTGTCGCCCTATGTCGGTTGCTCCTCTCGCATCCGGACCTTTTGCTCCTCGACGAACCAACCAACCATCTCGATGCGGAGTCGGTGGCGTGGCTGGAGCGTTTTCTCCACGAGTACACCGGATCTGTGATTGCAATCACCCACGACCGGTATTTCCTCGACAACGTTGCCGGCTGGATCCTCGAACTCGACCAGGGGCGGGGCATTCCCTACGAGGGCAACTACTCCGGGTGGCTGGAGCAGAAGGGCGCCCGGCTCAAAGTGGAAGAACGAGAAGAATCCGCCCGCCAGCGCACCCTCGCCCGCGAGTTGGAATGGGTTCGTATGTCCCCCCGGGCCCGACAGGCCAAGGGCCAGGCCCGCCTGACCCGGTACGAGGAGCTGGTCGCCGCGGCCCAGTCCGTCGAAAAACGGGCAAATCGCCTCGAGATCGAGATCCCGTTCACGCGCAGACTGGGCGACAAGGTGATCGAAGCGAAAAATGTCCGCAAGGGATACGGAGATCGTCTCCTGATCGAGGACCTCGATTTCACCTTGCCCCCAGCCGGGATCGTGGGAGTGATCGGCCCCAACGGGGCCGGCAAGACCACTCTCTTCCGGATGATCACCGGAACCGAAGGACCCGACTCCGGCACGATCGATATCGGACCATCGGTGGACCTCGCCTATGTGGATCAGACCCGAGACGCCTTGAAAGCGAACAACACCGTTTATCAGGAGATCTCGGGAGGCCTCGAATTCCTCAAGGTCGGCGACCGCGAGATCAACAGCCGCGCCTACGTAGCATCACTCAACTTCAAGGGATCAGACCAGCAAAAGAAAGTTGGCACCCTCTCGGGTGGAGAACGCAATCGGGTCCATCTCGCCAAGATGCTCAGAACCGGTGGCAACGTGATCCTGCTGGACGAGCCTTCCAACGACCTCGACATCGACACACTTCGTGCCCTGGAGGAGGCTCTGATCGCCTTTCCCGGATGCGCAGTGGTCATTTCCCACGACCGCTGGTTCCTCGACCGGATCTGCACCCATATCCTCGCCTTCGAAGGCGACTCCCAGGTCCGCTGGTT
>CAZPIZ010000033.1:0-13497 GCA_964586615.1 uncultured Acidimicrobiaceae bacterium
AGCATCGCGGCCTCCCTCGTCCCATGTCGGTGGATGCCCCCTTCTACGTCCTGGTCGAGTCCCCTGACCTGTCCGATCTTCCCGCCGATGTGGCGGCGGTGGTCGACCGTCGTCTCTGGGCCTACCGGGAGGCAATCACCGAGACCCTGAGCGCGCTGGGAGTGCCTCTCAAACTCGACGTGGCCCTCCCCACCGCCCGCCTCGATGAATTCGTAGCCCGCTTGGAAGGACTTGACCTCGTCGGTGACCGCTACCTGTTTGGCCATCTGGCCGAGGGGAACTTCCATGTCAATGTCCTCGGGGCCGACGATCCCGAGGAAGTGACCGACCGGGTCCTCGGGCTGGTCGTCGAGATGGGTGGTGCCATCGCCAGCGAGCACGGCATCGGCGTGGCCAAATCTAAATGGTGGCGCCAATCGCTAGAACCCGGGATGCTGGCCGCCACCCTCCGGGTCAAACGAGCCCTCGACCCCGAGGGGCTTCTCAATCCGGCAGTCCTGTGGGGCTGAACCCGCGACCCTGGGTCGTTTTGGTTGCTGTACGACGAAAACAGCCCACAGACTGCATTGACGAATTTCGGCGATGACCTCTAATCGAGCGCCACGTAGCCGCGACGCCCGCTCGTATAGGCGACGATCATGTCGGCATCGATCTCACCGACGCTTTGGGCTCGATGGGCGACGCCAGCGGGAACCGCCAACACATCACCCGCTTCCAGTGTGAGGGTCTCGTTACCAACGACGTGCTCGATCCGGCCCTCGAGAAGTATCAAGACCTCGGTGCAGTTGGGGTGGGCGTGCAGGGGGTTGGAGGCTCCGGTCTTGATCGTCACCCGACCCAGGGTCATGCCTTCGGAGCCCATGCCTGTCAAACCCATGGTTTCGGCATCGGCGAACAGGCTGAGCACCCCCCAGTCGTGTGGCGTGCCGGCCCCGGCCGTCGCCACGCCCCGCAGAACCGTGAAGTCCCCGCTCATGGCATGTTGTCGCCACCGTTGGGCGAGAGCACCTGACCGGTATAGAAGGAACCGGCCTCAGACACCAGGAAGAGGACCGAGTTGACCGTGTCCGCCACCGTGCCATATCGACCCAGGGGGATCTTGGAGAGTTGCAGATCCTTGAATTCGGCCGGAAGCCCGGCCACTCGCTTGGTGAGGGTCATGACCGGGGCGACCGCGTTGACAGTGATGTTGTCCGGGGCCAGTTCGAGCGCCAGTGCTCGGGTGAGGCCGATCACTCCCGCCTTGGAGGCCGAGTAAGCCACCTGCCTGGCCTCGGGGCGCAGCCCGAAGTTGGAGGCCATGTTGACAATTCGACCGCCTCCCCGCTTGCGCATGTACGGCACCACGGTCCGACAGCAGAGAAAGGTCCCCTTGAGGTTGAGATCGAGGAGCAGGTCCCATATTTCCTCGGTGGTGTCCTCCAGAGAGTTGATGCGGTTGGTGCCGGCGATATTCACCAGGATCTCCGGATCTCCTAACTCACCGACGGCCCTTTCGACGGCGGTTTCGACCGATGAGGCCGAGGTCACATCGACCTCGGCGGTGACCACCGCCGGGTTGGATCCAAACAGCCCCTCGAGACCCTCCCGGCTGACGTCGAAGGCGGCCACCCGATGTCCCTTGTCGGCCAGGGCGGTGACGGTGGCGCTGCCAAGCCCTCCGGCCGCCCCGGTCACGATTGCCAGGGTTTGGGTCGAATCAGTCACTGATGGCTCCTTCCCTGGAGACTGCTTCCTTCCAGACCGGCCAGCGCCCCCATGACCTCTCGAACCACGGCCGGATCGAGGTGGTCGAAGTTCTGGCTCATAGCTGATCGGAAGAATGTGGCGGCGGTGGCCAGCATCGGCACCGGGCATGAGTGGTCGCCGGCAAAGGAGAGAATGATCTCGGTGTCCTTGGCCAGCGAGTCCAGAGTCGACGAGCCCTGGTCGTAGTCCCCGGACACCATCATCGGGCCCCGCAGTTCGAGGATCCGCGAGTTGCCTGCACCGGAGGTGATCAACTTGAGGGCTTCGGCAGGATCGAGACCGCAGCGGGCAGCCAGGGTCAGGGCCTCGGCCGCCGCCACCGTGTGTACCGACACCAGGAGATTCGAGACGAACTTCATCATCGACCCCGCCCCAAAGTCCCCCACCCGGGGAGCCTGGCGGGCGACGGCGTCGAAGATCGGTCGGCATCGGGCTAAGGCCTGTTCGGGACCGCTGGTGTACAAGACGATGTCGCGGTTTCGAGCCTGGGCGCCGGTGCCGCTGACCGTGCAATCGAGCATCTCCATCCCGACGTCGGCCAGAGCATCGCGGGCAGTAAGTTTGGCGCCCAAGGGGAAGGTCCCGCTCTCGATGACGATGACACCAGGACGGGGTTCGGACAGGAGACCACCCGGACCGTGAATGACGGCCTCCAGGGCGGACAGGCTTGGAAGCGACAGGATGACTATGTCGACCAGAGAAGCCACCTTGGCCGGGCTGGGTGCGGCTTCGCCGCCCAGCGACACGAACCGCTCCATCCTGGCCGGGTCGGGATCCACCCCGATGGTCCGGAAACCGGCCTTGATGAGGTTCTCGGAGAGGGGGGACCCCATGTTGCCGATGCCGATGATTCCGACCACGTCAGTCAAAGCCGACTCCTCTGTTTATCCAGTTTTTGACGGACAATTGTTTCATAGACAATTGTTTTCACTCATAGGAAGCGGCGAGCTTCTTCCTTGGCCTTGTCGTAGCCCCGCCGGGCCTCGCCCACCGACTCGGATTCCGACACCTCGGCCACCGCCACATCCCACCAGAAGAAACGTGGCACCTGCACGTCGGTATCAGTCTCGACATGCACCACCGTCGTCACCTCCGAAGCCCGGGCCTTGGCCAGAGCCTTCTTTAGCTCCCCCAGGTTCTTGGCCTTGATTACCTGGGCGCCGAGCGAGGCGGCGTTGGCTGCCAGGTCGATGGGCAGGCGGGTCCCGTCCAACTGTCCGGATTCGCCCCGGTAGCGGTAAGAGGTGCCGAACCCCTCCATTCCCAACCGCCGGGAGAGAGCCCCCACCGAGGCGAAGCCCTGATTGTCAACCAGGACGATGATGAGTTTGAGACCCTCTTGTACGGCGGTGGCGATCTCGCCCGGCATCATCAAATAGGAGCCGTCACCGACCATGACGAACACTTCTCGGTCGGGGGCGGCCATCTTCACCCCCATCCCTCCAGGGATCTCGTAACCCATGCAGGAATACCCGTACTCGACGTGATAGCTCTTGGGGTCGCGGGAACGCCACAGCTTGTGGAGATCGTTGGGCATGCTCCCGGAGGCACAGACCACGACGTCGCGTGGCTCGGCGGCTTCGTTGACCGCTCCCACCACTTCGGCTTGGGAGGGCAGAGGCTGGTTGCCGATCGTGTAGTAGCGCTCGACCTCGCGGTCCCAGGCGGCGTTGAGCTCGGCCGCCCGCCGACTGTGCTCCCCGGGCACCCGGTACCCCTCGAGATGACTGGCCAGTGCGTCCAGGGTCGCCCGGGCGTCGCCAACCAGCGGCATCCCGGAGTACTTGTGGGCGTCGAAGGAAGCGACATTGATGTTGATGAAGCGGACACCGCCATCGGCGAAGGCGGTCTGAGAGATCGAGGTGACATCGGTCCATCGGGTCCCCAGCCCGATCACCACATCGGCCTGGCGGGCCATCTCGAAGGCTCCCGGAGTTCCGTTGACGCCCAGGGCTCCGAGGTTGCTCGGGTGGTCGTAGGGGAGCGACCCCTTGCCGGCGTGAGTCTCCGCCACCGGGATACCGGTTGCTTCCACCAGGCTCCGCAGAGCTGCCGATGCTTCCGAGTAGATGACTCCGCCACCGCACACGATCAGGGGACGTTGGGCAGTGCGGATGAGCTCGCCCGCCCGCTGCAAGCTGGCCGGATCGGGGGTGGGGCGAGGGATGTGCCATACCCGATCACGGAACAGCTCGAGGGGAAAGTCGAACGCCTCCGACTGCACGTCGGTGGGCAGCGCCAGGGTGACGGCGCCGGTCTCGGCCTGATCCGTTAGGACACGCATCGCCTCCAGCGCCGACCACATCAGTTGCTCGGGCCGCTCGATGCGATCCCAGTACTTCGACACGGGTCGAAGGGAGTCGTTCACAGAGACGGTGGCCGACCATGGCTGTTCCACTTGTTGCAGCACCGGGCGGGGACTGCGGGAGGCGGGCATGTCCGCCGGCAGCAGGAGCACCGGTAGGCGATTGATGGTGGCTCCGGCCGCCCCGGTCACGAGGTTGGTGGCCCCCGGACCGATCGAGGAAACGCAGACGTAAGCGCGTAGTCGATTGTGCATTCGGGCGTACCCGGCCGAGGCATGGACCATCGCCTGCTCGTTGCGACCGAGGATGTAGCCGAAGGCGTGACGGTACTGATACAAGGCCTGGGCGAGACCGCCGATGTTGCCATGCCCGAAGATCCCGAAGGAACCACCGAAGAACCGGACTACCGTGTTGTCGCGCTCCACCTGTTGCGCAATGATGAACCGGACAAGGGCCTGGGCGGTGGTCAGTCGGACCGTGCTGCTCGCGGGTTTCACCGGCTCCACATCCCTTTTTCGACCTTCCGTCACTCCTTGACGGTGCGTAATGCATCATATACTATCCACCCGGGTCGATCTGGACCCAAGACCCTGGTTGTCATTGAGGAGGAATTCGGGATGAAGACTCTTACCGGACGAATAGGGATCGCACTGGTCCTTCTCGCATCGCTGGTGTTGGCGGCCTGCTCGGGCGACACCACCGCCACCACAGCTGACACAGCCGGCACCACTGCTGGCACCACCGCCACGACCGCGGATGACGGTGGAACTACCACCGTACCGACCGAGACCACGGCGCCCCCCGCCGAGTTGATCCCCGTCACCTTCGCGCTCACCAACCAGCGATCGATCCAGTACCACCCGTTCTACGTGGCCGATTATCTCGGCTACTGGGAAGCCGAGGGCCTCGACGTGGAGATCGTCATCGTCTCGGGTTCCAGCGCCACGGTTCAACAGATCGTCGCCGGCAACGTCATGATCGGAAACCCATCGGCGCCGGCCACGGCCCAAGGCTTTGCCGGTGACAACTGCATCAAGGAGTTCTACACCTACTCGCACGGCAACGTCTTCGGCCTGGCCACCCCCGCCGACAGCGGGATCGAGTCGCTCGAGGATCTGGCCGGCCAGACCCTCGGCGTCTCCGAGCCGGGTGGCGGTGAGGTGCCTCTGGTCCGGGCGATGATGGCCAGCGCCGGTCTCGCCGATGGAGTCGACTATCAGATCGCCGGAATCGGTGAGGGTGGCGCCCTGACCTTCGACGCCCTCACCCAGGGTCGGGCCCAGGCCTACTCCTCCAGCGTGTTCGACATCGCCTCCCTGGAGGCGGCCGGGTTGCCACTGCGCCAGCTCATGCCCGATGCTTACAAGTACTTCCCGTCACTGGGTCTGGTGGTCACCTGCGAAACCTACGACACCCAACAGGACGTCCTCACCTCCTTCGGAAGGGGCTTGGCCAAGGCCACGGTCTTCTCGGCCGCCAACGATGATGCCGCCCGGGAGATAGCCGCCGACTACGAGCCCGAGCTGTTCGAGGACGCGGCCCTGGCCGATGCCTTCTGGGCCGCCACCCTTGATCTCAATGCCCCGCCCCCGGACATGGGCGATGGCGAGCTGCTTGGCACTCACTATCTGGCCGGATGGGAGCTCTACCTCGAGTTCGCCACTCAGGGAACCGAGGAGGAAGGGGCCCTTCCTGCCGACAGCGTCATCCTCGATGAGCTGCTGAGCTTCGACCTGCTCGAGGAGATCAACAACTTCGACCGGGCAGAAGTGGAGGCCGAGGCAGAGGCCTTCCCCGGGGTCGGATGACCATCGGTAGCACCAAACTGTTTGCAGACAACGAAGGAGCGGGAGTCAATCTCCCGCTCCTTCTCGGCCGGGGCTAACGTCGAGGTCGGATCCGTGACCACCATTCTCACGCTCGAAGGCATCTCCAAGACCTATCGCAGCCGGGGAGGGCAGACCAAGGTCGAAGCCTTGCGTCCGGTCCACCAGGAAGTGGAGGCCGCCCAGTTCGTCTCGCTGGTGGGTCCCAGCGGGTGTGGCAAGACCACCCTGTTGAACATCGTCGCCGGCCTTTTGGCTCCAACCTCTGGACGAGTGCTGTTCGAGGGCCAGCCGATGACCGGTCCCAGCCGCGACATGGGGGCGATGTTCCAAAAGCCGGTGCTCCTTCCCTGGAGGACGGTGGAGAAGAACGTGATGCTGCCCGCCGAGGTATTCGGGATCAGCGAGGCGGAAATCGCCCCCCGGGTGCGGGAGGCGATCGAGATGGTGGGGTTGACCGATTTTGCCAAGTCGCTGCCTCAGCATCTGTCGGGAGGCATGCAGCAACGAGTCGCTCTGGCCAGGGTGCTGGCCTATCGCCCGAAGATGCTCCTCATGGACGAGCCGTTCGGAGCGCTTGACGAGTTCACCCGAGAGGCGATGAACGTCGAGTTGATTCGTCTCACTCGACCCGCCGGCATCACAGTGCTCTTCGTCACCCACAACATCACGGAGGCGGTGTTCCTCTCCGACCGGGTGGTCGTGATGAGCCCCCGGCCGGGACGGGTGACCGGGGTGGTGGCGGTTCCTTTCGACAACCCCCGCGATATTGAAGTCATGCGCGAGCAGAAATTCACCGACATCGTCTTTGAGATCCGCGAGATGCTCAAGGGCGACGAGAATCCGAGACCGGAGTAGAACGAATGCTCACCGAGACTCCCGAGGATCTAGAAGCTTCGACCCCGACGGGAGATCTTGATCAGGAACCGGCCTCGGTTCGCTGGAAATACCGGATCGGGGCGATCTTCACCGGCCTGCTCCTGGTCGGCCTGTGGGAGGCCCTTCCCCGGTTGGGACTGGTCCACCCGATCGTGCTCCCGCCCTTCACCGACACGATCAGGGCACTGATCGAACTGGTGCAACTGCCATTCTTTCTCGGTCATTTCTGGATCACCCTCAACGAGGTGGCCTGGGGCTTTGTCATCGGAACCATCATCGGGTTGACCGTCGGCATCCTGCTTGGGGTATGGGACGGGCTCAAAAGGCTCACCTATCCATTCGTGGTGGCCTTCCAGGCGGTCCCCAAGATCGTCCTCGCCCCCCTGTTCGTCGCCTGGTTCGGGTATGGCCAGACCTCGAAGATCGTGATGGCGATCGCCATCGGGTTCTTCCCGGTGCTGATCAACACCATGGTCGGGATCGAGAACATCCCCAACGACATGGTCCGCCTTATGCGTTCCCTACGGGCCTCCCGCTGGCAGATCTTTCGCAAGGTCCAATTGCCCAATGCCGCCCCTCTGATCTTTGCGGGTGTCAAGACCGCTCTGACCTTCGCACTCATCGGTGTCATCGTCGGTGAGTTCGTCGGCGCCAGCGAAGGTCTTGGATTCCTGCTCGACACCTACAACTTCCAGTTGAAGATCGACCGGGTCTTCTCGGTGATCATCATCCTCTCCGGTATCGGAGCCATCTTTTATTTCACGCTCGAGTGGCTAGACAAGAAGCTGATCTTCTGGCGCCACGAGGGCTAGGCGTCGAAGGCCCGGCGCTCAGAGAAGATACAACAGGCCGTTGGCATCCATCCGTCCGTGGGCCATCGTGTTCACCGATCCGTCGGTCATGATGCGGGCCGAATCGGGACCCTCCAAAGCCATCTCCGGAACCTGAAAGGACGACTTCACCCCGATGCTGGCGCCGGCCAGGAGATGCCACGGGGGCTCTGCGATTTGCCCGCGCTCATTGATCGGCAGCACATCGATTCCCGTAATCGGAGTGCCGACCGCCTCATCGATCGACCACTCACGCGGGGAGGCGGCAATCGGTCCGGTGGCCGGCGTCCCGAAGGCGGTGAGCACCTGCGCATGAAGGAGCTTCTGCAATCGACGCCGCTTCCTAACCAGCACGGGCGAGCTGACCGACACGAAAACCCATTCCCATGGCAGTTCTGGTCTGCCTGCGTCAAGCCCGGATTCGAGGGCGACCTCAACCTGAGACCAATCCAACCAGGCCCCGCTCATGGCCACGTGGTGGCGAGTGCCGATCGGATCGACCACGGACCCGGTTGGAAGCAGGCAGGTGGCACCCGCCGCCAGCGGGGCCAGCAGGCCGATGATGCCTTCCCATGTGGAAAGTGGCCGGAACACCATGAAGCGGGCAGTCTTATCTAGTACCGCAAAGGCCCTGAACGCCAGCGCCCAGCCGAGCAGAGTGGCGTTCGGCTGCAAAGCAAAGGATCGGCTCCACCCGAGCCCCCATCGCCCGCGTCGGGACTCACCGACGTCGAGGTCGGCATCGGCCTCAGCCGGCTCCAGGCAGCTCTTGACCCCCACCGTCTCCCAGTCTCCAGCGGGGGCCGGTCGTCGATCCGACACCAGCAGACGGCATCCGAACGCCTTCAGAGCGGCCGCCCGCTCGTTCTCGGGGGTCGCAGGATCGAGCAGAAGAGTGTCGGCGCCGGCATGAAGCGCCGCCAGCATCACCGCCACACAGTCCGAGTCGTGGCTGGCATCAATCGCCATTCGAGGTGGCTCGCCATTCGCATCCGAGATAGAAAGCGATCGTCGAAGGCGAGCAGAGGCGGCCCTGACCAGATAGGCCAGTTCGCGGTAGGTCACCTCCCGGGATCCGCTCACAGCGACGTTCTCCGGGGTCCGTCGCGCCCAGCGCTCGATCGCCGTCGCATAGACTGTTCCCTGCGGAGGGGAGAGATAGCGAGGGACTCCGTCGGGCCAATACCAGGTAGGGATCAGATCGATCGATTTTGTCATCTCAGGCTCCCGGGTCGGTTGAGCCGGTCCTCTTTCCAACCGACCATGTCGATGGCGCCTGAAGATAACGAGACCGGGACTCCGAGCCGGGTTTCGGCTTGGGTCGCCGCCTCGTCCAATTGACCGGCGGTTAGCTCCTCGGCGCCGGAAAGGCCGATGAGGAGTCCGCCGGCGTCGTCGCCGGCCATGGAGAACGATCGAAAGCGAGTCGATTCGATCTCGTCGAGGGCCGTCCGCACATCACCGGGTGCCAGGATCCGATCGGACAGAACCACAGAATCAGCCAACCGACCGTAGAACTCGACGACCGGGTGAGTGCGGCCGCATGGGCAGTCACCGGGTACCACCTCGGCTACGTCTTCGGTGTCGAAGCGAACGTAAACCGATCGTCCCAGGCTCAGGTTGGTGACAACCGCCTTACCTCTCTGCCCGGGACCCAGGACGACACCGCCGTCCGGTGTGACGATTTCCACGAAGTGGACATCGGCCGACACGTGGTGACCCCGGTGGGCGAAGCATTCGCCACCTCCGAACATTCCGTCACCCGACCCACCTCTCTCGAAAACGTCATCCAACTCGAGTTCAACCCTGAGATATTCGCGGAAGGGAGAGGAGAGCGGCTCTCCGGCGCATCCCAGGTAGCGAACGTTTCTGAACACCCTTCGGGTATCGAGCTTGCGTCGGTCACACTCGGCCAGCAACATACGCAAGGCGCGGGCGGTCACCAACAGGTGTTCGGGTGCCAGCTGGTCGACCGCAGTCAGTATGTCCCCCACGAAGCGAGCTGTAAGCGTGCCCCACGGTATGACGGGAACGGCACCGATGGTGGTCAACGCCCGGCTCTCGTACAAACCCAACGCGTGCCAGGCGGGGCTGATGCTAAGAACCCGCATTCGCGGTCTGACCTTCATCATCCACAGTTCGCGAGCTTGGGCGAGAAGTCCGGCTCCATCGAGATCGTGCTCGGTCACCATCGCGAAGGTGTTGAACCCGCTGGTGCCGGTGGTCATGACCAGGTTGGAGGGGTTGAGCCCGAGAAGCGCTTCGATGCCACTTTGCATCGAATGGGAACTCTGCGACGCCCGGACGAGGTCGATCTTGCGGGTCAGCGGCACCTGCTCGAAGTTTTCAGGATCGACCCGGGCGGGCGGTCGGAAGCCCTGGCTCTCCCACCGATTGCGATAGAAGGGAAGCTCGTCGAAAGCAGTGCGTACTACCTCCGCAACCGCCTTCCAGCGTTGTTCGATCAGCTGATCCGTGGGAGTAGTTTCTCCGGGGTCGAAATACTCGTCCTCACTACGCATTGGTGATCACCACTCCGGCTGCCTCGCTCCCACAGCGGCAGGGTCCAGTGCGGACCGACCCCTCGAAACTCGCGGCATATCTGGCGACGATGGACGACCTGAGGGCGAGGTTACTTATGGCCAGCCTCCCCTCGGCATCGTTTGATCTCTTCGAGCCATCGGGATTCAACACTTCGACAACGAAGGCGCGGGGGGAGGGGTGGAACGTCATCGATTGGGACGGACATGGGGCGGCGAGAAAGAGGGCGGCGTCGCATCGCAACATCTGCACCACCTCGGCCCCCAGACCCGAGGCCCAATCGCTGATCTGATCCGAAGATGCCGGCCGCTCATCGGCGGTCACAACTATTCGGCGGGGTCGGGGGGTAGAGGGATTCAGCACCCGTATGAGAGGCTCGACGACATCGGCATCGATGAAGAGGAACGAAGGCTGAACGTATTCGAGGATGTGGACACATCGATCGGCGAGTTCTGGCAATCCATCGTTGCAGACGGGGAGACAACCGAGGATGTCAGCGGCACCGGCACCGAGGTGGGGGATGAAGGCACGGGATGCAAATACGACCATGGGGGAGGTTGCGTAGTCATACAGGGCAATCCGGTCTCCTTCAACGATGCCCAGCTGTTCCCACGCGTCGGCCAGGACCCCGGCCATGCGGGCCAGGTCGTCGACCCCCAGTGCCCAGAAGAGGGAGAGATCCTGTGCTACCTGAACGAATGCATCCGGACGCCGAGATGGATCATGACGTCCGCCAAACGGGTCGACCAGCCGGGCGGAGGCTGCCTCGAGGTCGCCGGCCTCGTGGCAGTGGGCAGGCCACCCCCGGTCTGGCAGGGTTCCATAAAGAGGAGCCCTGGTGGTCGCCTCGTGCAGCCATTGAGGCAGGCTTTGATCGCCCTCGACCGGCTCGAGTCCGGCGTATTCAGAGAAGGACGGCACCGGCGAGGAATCCAAGAGCCGTGAGCGCGAGGTTGGCGACCGCGAGCCGATCGATCCAGCGGGCCGCCACGGCCATCGCGGTGGTCGCCTTCTCCGTGGTCGCACTGTCGAGTCCGGCGGAGAGTTTCGCTTCGAGTCGGGGCCGCAGCACGAACGTGATGATGCACGCACTGATCACGAGGAGATACCACGACACCAGCATCAACAGCAAGGAGAACCCCCTGGATGTCGAGAAGCCGGTTTGACGTATGAAGAGGGTGTGGGGCGACGACAGTTGACCCCACCCGTAGCGGAACAGCATCCAGTAACCGGTCACGCCCCACGCCACCAGGCTTGCCCAACTGATCAATGTGAAGTCACGGCCAACCTGGGAGGCCAGGATCGAAGCCTGGCCCGGTGGCACCAGCCGCAGCGCTCGGCGGATCGGGCCATGCATCATGATGCCACCGCCGAAGTAGACGACCACCGCTAGCACATGGGTGGCCCGCAGGACTACGTCAAGCACCTGCCTCCCCCAGTCGATCGTTTCTCACCGGCAAGATCGAGAGACAATGTCTTATACCCCCGCTAGTTCGGCGGCATAGGCAAGTGTCATCTTCGGCCACCAGCGGTCCACAGCGGCGTCATCGGCGATCACTCCTGCCGCGCAATAGCCGGCGGCACCGCTGACGCCCCCGCCGTTGGGGCTGGTAGAGCTGGCGTGATAGAGGCCGATCACCCCCGGGACCCGGTAGTCGGCGAGATCAGGATGCGGCCGATTCTTCCCGGACTGCTCCGGGGTATAGGGCCCCATCCGGACACCGCCGTTGCGCATGGCCCGGTTTCCCCGGGTCACGTCGAGGGGGGTGCGGAGGTACACGGCCAGTGTGTTGTCTTCATCGAGGTTGGAGGCATATGACTTCCACACGTCGAGCAACTGCTTGGTGTAAGCCTCCCGTCGATCGTCCCAGTTGTTGGGGTCGCCATCAACGACATAGGGAGCGAAGGGCCACCAAAACGCCACGTGCCCATCACCGTCGGTGTAGGTCGGATCGAGGACCGAATTGCAGGCACCATTGCCGACCGGAAGCTGGGGGAAGACGCCCCTGATAACGTCTTCCATCGAACTCTCCAACTCGGCGGTGTTGTCGGCTCCAAACGACAGGTTGAAGGCCCGGGCGACGTTCGGGTCGTACTCGATGGAGCGATACGAGGGCGCCTCTTTGAGAGCAAGGTGAAGCGTGGCCAAGCTTCCACCGCTGGTCCAATCCCAGCCCTCGGCCTTGGCTCGAACCGGGGGAGCGAAGTACTCGGGTCCGGTCAGCTCGACCATTTGGGTGAAGTCGATCGCAGACACCACCGCTTCGGCCGCCTCGATCTGGTCGCCGCTTTGAAGTCGGACGCCGATCGCCCGGCCGTTGCTCACGAGGATTTGCTCCACAGGGTCTCCGGTCCGTACCGCCCCTCCGCTCTCGACGACGATGGCGGCGAGGGCATCGGGCAGCGTCTGGGAACCTCCCTTGGCGAGGCCGTTTCTGACCAGGTTCAGGAAGAAGGCAGGGAGTATCGCTCCGAAGCCTGGCGTGTTTGTGGCCTGGATCACGTGGATCAGCTTCTTGAACAAGACCCGGATGTGCTCGTCCTCGAAGTAGCCGTCGACCGCGTCGTATGGCTTCAATTTGCCAAGCCCGCCCAGCTCGTCGGAGAGGGCCTTGGACACCCTCCCTTCGCTCATCGCGATCGCCGCGAGGGAGGCGGCCTCGGCCGGGGGCGTGAACTGGGTGGCGATGAACAACGGCAAAGCCGCCGTGAAACGCTTGGACATGTCTTCCCAGGTCTTGGCGTCGTTGGCGGAGAAACGTCCCACCGCCTGGAGCGTGGGGTCCAGATCACGGTGAAGGACCAGGGCCCGATCATCTTTGTAGAGATATGCCTGTTGCACCTCGGGCAATAGGTACTCGAAGCCGTATCGGTGCAGTTCCAAATCGCGAGCGACGGGAAAGGTGCCGAAACCGTGAAAGTAATTGGCACAGGAGTTGTGTCGGAACCCAGGCAGGGTCAGTTCGCGGGTGGCGGTTCCGCCTCCGATCGTGTCCTCCGCCTCGATTACCAGGACCCTGAGGCCGGCCTTGGCGAGATAGGCAGCACAGGTCAATCCGTTGTGCCCGGCACCAATGACGATGACATCTGCCGCTCCGTTGTAATCCGACATTTCGTCCCCTCCCGCCGTTTCCGGTGCAATCAGTTGACTTTCCATCTGTCTTCCGAAGCCGGCCTGCAGCCGATAATGCATAGTACACTATCCATTGCGAGGGGTGTTCGGTGACCTCTCTGTAATTTGCCAAATGCGAAATTAGGTGGCCGGCTCCCCTCCCTCAGTATTCGGCATCTGGCTCCCGGGTTTCCGGGACTTAGCTGCCAAATAAGGTCAACTAGTCGCGAACCAGGGCGTATTGCTCGAGATAG
>CAZPIZ010000034.1:0-13324 GCA_964586615.1 uncultured Acidimicrobiaceae bacterium
GGTCCGCCCAACTCGCGTGCCGGAAAGACTTTCACCGCGGTAGCCCCGGCTTCATAGGCCGACCATATCTCGGTCGGTGTCGCCGCTCCGGGGAGATAGGGGAGGTCGGCCTCGAGGCACGTCGAGAGAACCGCAGCGCTGACGACAGGGGAAACCAAGAATGAGGCTCCGGCGCCGATGGCTGCTTCAGCCTGCCGCGTGTCCAGAATGGTCCCGGCTCCGACCGTCAATTCGGGGAACGCTCCGAGGATCGAGCGGATCTGGATTGTCGGATCGTCGGAGTCGAACGTGATCTCGATCGTCGTCAACCCGGATCGCGCTGCACATTCTGCAACTTTGACGATGCGGTCCGAGGGGCACCTCCGAAGAATTCCGATGATGGGCATATTGCCCAGGGAGGGAAGTCGCTCATCAAGGCTCGCAGGATGGGCCACCGTCAGAGGCTATCAGGTTAATCAAAGCTTTCGATTTCGTGACCAGGCCGGCCCTCGGTCTAAGGGGCGCCCATTGGGCGCGGATCTAGGATCGTTCGATCGATGGCTAAGGTCCGAACCGTTCTGGGGGACGTCGACCCTTCGTCCCTGGGTGTCACCTACGGGCATGAGCACGTGTCGTTCAACCCCCTTCTGGACCGAGGAAGCGACTTCATCCGTATCGAGCACTCGCGAAGCCTCGAGGAGCTCTCCCGGTTTCGGTTAGCTGGGGGGTCGGCACTGGTGGACGCCACCGTTGCCGAGTTGGGCCGTGACCCGACCGGGCTCCGCGACCTCTCAAAGGCGTCGGGGATTCATGTAGTGGCGGCGTGTGGTCACACTTCCCAGGAGTGGTGGGACGGCGCCTTAGACCTTCACGTGCGGTCAGACATAGAGCTGGTCGAGGAGTTCGTGTCCGATCTCACCGATGGCATCGGAGACACTGGTGTTCGCGCCGGCATCATCAAGATCGGCACCTCGCTGGATGAGGTGACCGACACGGAAGGCCGCATCATCAAGGCAGCGGCGGCCGCTCAACAGGCGACCGGTGCGCCCATAACTACGCATACGACCGCGGGCACGATGGGTCTCGAACAGATCCGTCGCCTTTACCTTGCCGGAGCCGACCTGAGCAAGGTGTGCATCGGTCATCTCGACCGGCGTCTCGTGATGGAAGAACACCTGGAGATAGCTGGTACCGGGGTCTACCTCGGATACGACCAGGTCTCGAAGGAGAAGTATGCGTCAGATGCCAATCGCGCTCAGTTCCTTTCCCGGCTCGTCGACGCCGGGTTCGGAGATCGGGTGATCCTCGGCAGCGACTTGGCCCGACGGAGTGATCTCGCAGCCTGGGGAGGATCGCCAGGCCTAACTCATCTCGCGACTTCGTTCGTCGCTCTTCTTGGCCAACACGGGCTCGACCCAGAAGTGGAGCGGTTCCTCATCGAGAACCCGCGGCGCTTCCTGGCCTGGGCCTGAGTTGGGAGACCCAAGTTGCTGATTCAGACCGGACCTGGTACCTACACGCCTCCCCATACGGACGTAGTGACAGGATTCAACCATGCAAAGGATGTATTTCATCGGGGTGTCGACAGGGGGGTCGAGCATCATGCGCCTCTTCCCGAAGTGGGCGGAGGCTCTCGGGCTGGAGGCCGATATCGTCGGCATCGACCTTCCGCTCCACGGGCCCGAGTCCCTTTATAGGGAGGCGCTGGAAACCGTCATAGCGGACCCCCTGGCCCGGGGAGCTTTGGTCACCACCCACAAGGTGTCCATCTTCAAGAACACATCCGCGATGTTCGATCGTCTCAACGATTGGGCCCGACTCTGCGGGGAGATCTCCTGCATCGCCAAGAGGAACGGAAGGGTCGAGGGATGGGCCAAGGACCCGATCACCTCGTGGAGATCCTTTGTCGAGATCGGGGGCGCCGACTACTTCGCTCGTTACCCGGGAGCAGAGGTCTTGTGTCTCGGCGCCGGGGGTTCGGGGGCTGCATTCACCTCTCGTCTTCTCTCCATCGACTCTCCGCCGGCGCGCATCGTTTTGACTAACCGATCGGAGGAGCGACTGGAGACTGTGCGCGAGATGCACAGTCGAATCGAGTCCAATGTCCATGTCGTTTACCACCCGGTGTCAGACCCAACCGACACCGACCGGCTGGTTAACCATCTGGCCCCTCGCTCCGTCGTGGTCAATGCCACCGGTCTGGGCAAGGATCGACCCGGGTCGCCGACCACCGATCAGGCAGCCTTCCCGCACGACGGCATTGTCTGGGATTTCAACTACCGGGGGAGTCTCGAGTTCCTGGACCAGGCGCGGGCCGAGGCGCCAAGCCGACGTCTGATTGTCGAGGACGGCTGGCGCTACTTCCTCCACGGGTGGAGCGAGCACATCGCCGAGGTCTTCGATCTCCAGCTTTCCGATGAGCAGTTCGCCCGCCTCTCGTCTATCGCCGACAAGGTGCGAAGCGAGTAGGCCGACCACGGAAACTTCGTTGACAGCCTGGTCATTTATGTAATAAGGTCATCCTGTCCCTACAAGTAGGAAGACGAGATGGCAACCCTCCCCATCACCCATATCGACCGAAACTCTCCGATCCCGTTCTATTTTCAGCTCAAAAAGATCATCGTCCAGGAGATCTCGACCGGTCGCTGGGCGCCGGATGAGCAGATTCCATCCGAACCGGAGATATGCCAGCACTTCGGCGTCTCGAGAACGACGGTTCGTCAGGCGCTCGCCGAGTTGGAGAACGAGGGAAGTATCCGCCGGGAGAAGGGGAGGGGCACCTTCGTCAGCCAGACCTATCCCGAGCTCTGGTTCCTCCAGTCCTCACAGGGCTTCTACGACGAGGCGGCACGCAAGGGCCATGAGGTCGTATCCCGGCTTATCCGGCGCGAGCGGACCGAGCTGCCCGGCTTTGCTGCGGAGGCGCTGGGTCTGGAGGTGGGGGCGGAAGGCGTGATCCTGGAGAGGCTCCGTTGGGTCGACGGCCGCGTCGTCATGTACGTGGTCAACTACCTCGTCGACAGGCTTTCCCCGGCGGTCATGGAGGCCGACCTTGTCAACGGCTCCCTCTACCGCGCCATTGCCGAAGGAGCCGGGTTCACCATGGCTGGCGGCCGGCGCGTGGTTGAGGCTGTGACCGCCGAAGACGAGTTGGCGAACCTTCTGGAGGTCGACGAAGGGTCACCTCTGCTCTTCGTCGAATCCGTGGCGTGGGATGAGTCTCTTGCGCTGGTCGAGTTCTACCGCGCCTGGCACCGCGCCGATCGCACCAAGATCGAGGTCCAGGTCCTCAATCACAACTTG
The DNA here is from genome assembly GCA_964586615.1 of uncultured Acidimicrobiaceae bacterium. GTDB lineage: Bacteria > Actinomycetota > Acidimicrobiia > Spongiisociales > ZC4RG35 > DATEEG01. Next base: position 3,283 of record CAZPIZ010000034.1, read on the forward strand.
GCGGCACAGGCGGGTCTCGACCCGTCGGTGCTCCGCTTGGGAGTCTGAGGCATGGCCTCGGCTTTGGTCACCGGCGCCACGAGCGGCATCGGTCGTGCCACGGCTCTCGCCTTGGCCGATGCCGGGTGGTGGGTGCTGGCCACCGGGAGGAACGAGGCCGAGGGCGAGAAAGTGGCCGCCGAGCTCGAGCGAAGATCAGGCGGGGCTTTCATTGGCGCCGACCTAGCCGAGCCGGAAGCTCCACGTGACCTGGTGGGCGCGGTGGTCAACCGCACCGGGACCCTCGATCTACTGGTCAACAACGCGGGGATCCACTTTCTAGCGGGTGTCGACGAGCTCGATCTAGAGCAATTCGATCGGCTGATGGAGATCAATCTCCGGGCCCCGGTAGTCCTGGCGAAACTTGCCCTGGAAGTGATGCTGGCCCAGGGGGCCGGGGTCATCATCAACGTGGCCAGCGAGGCCGGCCTCGTCGCGGTACCCGGCCAGGTCGCCTACAACATGTCCAAGGCGGGTCTCGTCATGCTGACGCGCTCGATAACCGCCGACTACGCCTCACGGGGGATCAGGGCGGTTTCCATATGCCCGGGCACCACTCGAACCCCACTGGTGGACAAGGCGATCGCGACGGCGCCCGACCCCGAGGCCCATGAGCGGATGCTGGCCTTTAACCGTCCGGCCCACCGGCTGGGCAGACCCGAGGAGATCGCCGCCGCGGTGGTCTTTGCCGCGTCGGACGAAGCCTCGTTCCTGAACGGAACGGAACTCGTCATCGACGGTGGGTACACCGTCGTTTGACCCGAGCAAGTAGGAGGAGAACATGAAGGGATCAAGGTTGCCAGCGCTGATATTGGTGCTGGCGTTGATCGCCGTCGCTTGCGGCGACGGCGGAGCCGGTACGACGGCGACTACCGGCGACGGAGGAGCTACTACGACCTTGGGTGGCGTGGAGACGACCACCACCGCCGGTGACGACGGGGGTGGTGCGGCTCGCTGGGAAGAGGACATCGTGATCGGTTGGACACCACCGGACATCACTGGCGTGTTCCAGACTGCCACCGACTTCTTCGAAGCTGCAGCAGAAGAGGCTAACGCTGCAGGCTTCAGTGTCGAGGTGCTTAGCCGCTCGCCGGCGACTCACGTCGACTTCGCCGATCAGCTGGCCATTCTCGAGGACTACGTCTCACTAGGAGTGGACGTGATCGCCATATCACCGGCCGACACTGAGGCCGTAAAGCCGGGGATCCAGGCCGCCAACGAGGCGGGGATCCCGGTGATCATGGTCAACCTCCTCGAGGAGCAGGAGGGCATCGAGGTGGCATCGTACATCGGCTTCGACAACACCCAGGCCGCCATGGTCTCGGCCTATGCCGTGCTCGACTATTACGGCGGGCCCGGAGTGCTCGGAGCCGGTGAGGAGGTCGACGTCGCACCCGACCAATTCCTTGACTTGGAGTTCTGGCAGAACCTGTATGCCGATGTCGATCCCAGCATCATCCAAGCCAACGGTGTGATCATCGAGGGCATCGCGGGTACCTTCTTCTCCCAGACCAGACTTGACGGGTTCAACTCCGTGATCGCGGAGTATCCGGGAGTGGAGATCCTGGCCGAGCCGATCGCCGCTGACTGGAACCGGGAGAAGGGAATCGCCGCAGCCGAGGACTTCTTCGCGCGATTCGGCCCCGACGAGCTCGACTTCGTTTGGGCTGCCTCCAACGAGATGGGTCTGGGCGCGATGATCACCGCAGAGCGTCAGGGAATCCTGGACGGTTCGGGATCAGCCGGGTCGGCGGACGACGCGGTTGCCGTCTTCACCAACGACGTGACCCCTGAGTCCACAGAAGCCATCCGCGCCGGGAAGATCATCGCCGAGACTCACCACGGGTTCCCGGAGTGGGGTTGGTTCGGGACCGAATTCGCCGTGAGGCTGGCCTGCGGTCTGGAAGTTCCCCGGCTCGAGGACATCCGTCCCCGGACCGTGTACGACGGGAACGCCGACCTCTTCTACCCGGAGCCTTCCCTGCGCGCCATCGACTGGGAAGGGATCAAAGCAGAGTGCAGCTAGCCCCTCACGGGGCCTTGGCTGCCCGCGGTATCAGCAAGCTGTATCCGGGCGTGCAAGCCCTCGCCGGAGTCGACTTCGACGTCGACGCCGGCGAGGTGCACGCGCTTCTCGGTGCGAACGGCGCCGGGAAGTCGACTTTGATAAAGGTGATCGCCGGGGCAGTGGTTCCGGACACAGGCGAGTTGAAGGTGGATGGCCGCCCGGTGCCATTCGGCTCTCCTGAGGAGTCGAGAAGAGCCGGAGTCGCCATCGTCTATCAGGAGATGAGTCTGGTCGGCTCGCTTAGCGTCGCCGAGAATGTCCTCCTCGGGAGATGGCCAGGTCGACGCGGCCTCGTTGATTGGCCCGCGCTGGCAGATGAGGCGAAGACGCACCTGGATCGTGTCGGTCTCAAGGTAGGCCTCGGGGTGAAGGTCTCGGAGCTGGGCATGGCCGAGCGCCAGCTCGTCGAGATGGCCAAGGCCCTTTCCACCGACCCACGCGTGCTCCTTCTCGACGAGCCCACGTCGGCTCTCTCCGGACGCGAGGCGCGCCGTCTCTTCGAGATTGTCTCTGACCTCACGGACTCCGGAGTGGCGGTGATTTACGTCTCGCATCGCCTTGCCGAGATCATCGAGATCGCGGACCAGGTCACAGTCCTGCGCGACGGCAGGGTGGTGGCTTCGGACCCGATCAGCGAGGTGACCGAGCGGGATCTCGCTCGCATGGTCGTAGGCCGGGAGCTGTCCACCTCCGCAAAGGTCGATAAGACGGAGACCCCTAACGACGGTCGGGTGTTGTTGAGCGCCCGCGATCTGGGGCGTCCACCCCGCCTCCGTGGGGTGGACCTGGATCTCAGGGCGGGAGAGATCGTGACCACGTTCGGCCTGGTCGGCTCGGGGAGGTCCGAGCTGGCCAGGGTGCTGTTCGGCCTCGACCCGCCCACCACCGGTAGTATCTCGATGAACGGCGAGGAGGTCCATCTCCGATCACCGGCCGACGCCATCGCCCTCGGCATGGGTTACGTGGCTCCGGACAGGGCCTTGGGGGTGGTGTCGCGGATGCCGGTGTCGGCCAACATCACCCTCGCCTCGTTCCGTCAGATCGGGCGAGGGCCCCTTGTGGACAGGGAGTGGGAGAGGTCCCAGAGCACGCGCCTCATCGACGAGCTGGACATCCGTGTCGACTCGGCGGACCGGCTCGCCGGGACACTTTCCGGCGGGAACCAGCAGAAGGTCACCCTGGGTCGCTGGATGTGCGCCGGGGCGAGGATCCTGATTCTGGACGACCCGACCCGGGGCATCGACGTCGGGACCAAGGCCGAGGTGTTCGGACTGGTGCGCAAGCTGGCGGCCGATGGAGCGGCGATTCTCTACGGTACCTCCGAGATAGGCGAAGCCCGCGATCTGGGCCATCGCATGCTCGTCATGTCCGCAGGGAGGTTGGTTGCCGAGTTCGACACCTCGGCGAATGAGCAACAGATCATGGAGGCGGCAGGGGGACTACATGACTGATACGCAAGGCGCAGAGACCGCGGGTACCACGGGGTCGAGGAGCCCGATAGCCCGGCTTCTGGCGTCCGCCGGTGGCCGCGGGGGCGCATTGATCATCCTCGTGCTGTTGATGATCGTTTTCTCCCAGCTCACCCCGAATTTTCTCACCGGCAGGAACCTTCTCAACATTCTCCGCCAGTTCGCAGTGCCGGGGATCTTGGCGATCGCCCAGACGTTGGTAATCGTCACCGCCGGGATCGACCTCTCGGTCGCCTCCACCGCTGCCTTGTCCGGCAGCCTGATGGCCGTCTCCTTCGCCCATTGGGGTCTCCCTGAGCCGGTGGCGTGGATGATCGGGTTGGGCGCCGGACTGACGGTGGGCGCGGTCAATGGCCTCGTGATCCGCTACTGGAATGTGCCCGCCATCATCGCCACGCTCGGCACGTTCTCCGCGGTGAGAGGCGTGGCCCTCCTGGTGACGGGCGGCCTCCCCGTGCCCACCTTCGACAGGGTGGTGGAAGGACGCAGCCTTCCCGAGTCGGTCAACTACCTGGGAGCAGACGCGCTGGGGTCGATACCGGTGATCGCATTGATGGCCGGTCTGGTCGCGGTGATCGGGGCCGTCGTCCTCGGCCGATCGAAGCTGGGTCGGTCCGCCCTCGCAATCGGGGGCAACCAAGAGGCGGCGCATGCTTCCGGGATCAGCGTCGGTCGGACCAAGCTCATGATCTATACCTTGTCCGGCCTGATCTCCGCGTTCGCCGGCATCCTTCTCGCCGGGCGTCTCTCCAGCGCTAACGCCCTCATGGGCGAGGGCTTCGAACTCCAGTCGATCGCCGCGGTCGTGGTGGGAGGCACCAACTTGTTCGGCGGGGAGGGCACCGTCGGGGGCACCGTGATCGGGATCCTGATCATCGGCGTCCTCTCCAACGGGCTCAACATCATCGGTGTCTCCGAGTTCTGGCAGCGGGTGTCGAACGGGTTGATCATCGTGGCCGTGGTGGCCCTGGACCAGTGGCGACGGCGAGCCGGCGCCCGGAGCGACAACTCATGAGCGCGATCGAAGTCCTGGTGGTGGGTGCCGGGAGAGCCGGGATGGTCCATGCCCGCAACTTCACAGCTGGGGTACCCGGGGCGCGTTTGGGCGGCATTGCCGACCCGTCTCCGGACGCCCGTGCCGCCGCCTCCGATGAGCTAGGGTGCCCCGCCTTCGAGAGCCCGGAGGAGGCAGTCGTTGATGAGCGATTCGACGCCGTCGTCATTGCCTCACCAACTCCCACCCACGCCGCCCTCTCCGTGGCCGCCCTGGGGGCTGGCAAGCACGTCCTCAGTGAAAAGCCCCTGGCCTCGAATCTGAAGGAGGGTCGCCAGATTCGCGAGGCGGTGGAGAAGGCCGCAACCAACTTCATGATGGCCTTCATGCGGCGTTTCGATGATGGCTTCAAGAGGGTGGCTCAACTCATCTCGGAAGGCGCTATCGGAGAGCCGCTGATGGTCCGCTCCACCACCCGGGGCCCGGGTCTCCCCCCTGAATGGGCATGGGACGTTACGCGGTCAGGAGGTCTCGTCGCAGAGGTCAACTCCCATGACATCGACACGGTCCGGTGGGTCACCGGTCAGGAGTTCTCCACGGTCAACGCGCTTGGCCGTGCTTTCAAGCGCCCCGACCTGGCGAAGATCTATCCCGGTTTTGTCGACACGGTCTCTATTCAGGCGCAACTCGATGGTGGTGCCCTCGCCCATATCGACGGTGCCTGCCCCGCCAGCTACGCCTACGACGCGCGTATCGAGGTATATGGGTCCGAGGGCATGGTCATGGGCGGAAGTCCGGTGGAGGGCCCGCTTGTGGTGCGTCAGGGTGAGGCGAGGACCGATCCGGTTCGTAGCTGGGCCCGGCTCTTCGCCGAGGCCTACCGGGCTGAGGATGCTGCCTTCGCCGCCTTCTGTCTCGAGGGCGGGCGCTCCTCTCCCGGAATCGAGGACGGCTATCGCGCTCTGGAGGCTGCAATGGCGATCAACCGCTCGTTGAGTGAGGGCGGTTCCGTCTCCTTGGGTGGGTCATGAGGGCAATCCAGATCCAAGGTCCGGGGGAGGTGGATTTGGCCGAGCTGCCGGTGCCCAGGCCGTCCGCCGGCGAGGAGCTGGTCAGGGTCGGGATGGCGGGTGTCTGTGCCACCGACCACAAGCTGGCGAGACACGGCTCTCAACCCGGACGTGTGATCGGCCACGAGATTGCGGGCTGGCTCCAAGACCAGACCGCGGTCGGGGTTCACCCCGATATCGGTTGCGGGCGATGTGGCTTCTGTCGGGCGGACTACGAGAATCGATGCCTGAATCGAACGTCGATCGGCATCGACCGCGACGGCGGGCTGGCAGAATACGTCACCGTTCCCGCGCACCACGTCACGCCCATCGGCTCTCTCGGCTTGAAGGAGGCGCCCCTCCTCGAGCCTCTGGCCTGTTGCCTCCACGCGGTCGAGGTGCTCGCCGTGAGCCCCGGCGATACTGCGTTGGTGGTGGGCGCTGGGACAATGGGGATTCTCGCCATGTGGGCGCTCCAGAGCCAGGGGGCGCGGGTGGTGGTATCGCAAAGATCGGAGAGACGACGACATCTCGCCGCCGAGCTCGGAGCCGACGCGGTCATCGCGGCCGGTGAGGACCCCGGTCCGGCCCTCGGGGAGAGTCCTACGGTGGCGATGGTCACGGCTCCTGGGTCGGAGGCGCTCGCCTACGCCCTGGAGGCCGTCGTCGTTGGAGGAAGGGTCCATGCCTTCGCCGGGACGCCCGGTGGTGGTTTGATCGACGCCAACGTCGTCCACTACCGACACCTGAGCCTGCTGGGATCCACCGGATCGCGCAGGACCGATTACCGGCGCGCCCTTCATCTGGCTAGCACCGGGCAGGTCGATCTGTGCCGGCTTCCGACGCAATTGATGACGTTGGAAGAAGTACGGGAATTCCTTGCCGGTGGCCGCGGGCCCGAGGAAACGAAAGTGCTGGTCGAAGTTGAGAAGGGGGTGTGAGGTGATTCCTAGGCTCGATCCATTCACTGTCATGATGAATCTGGCGAGCGGTCATCTCGATCCAGATCTCGGTACTGTCGAACGCAGGCTGGCTGACATGAAAGGGATGTACCTGAATGACGTCGATGAACCGGATCGCCTTATCTACCGAGTGTTCCTGATGCCCGTTCCCGAGGAGAACTCGGAGATCCAGTGCTCGACCACCATTCTCGAGCCGGGGACGGTTGGCGACGAGTTTCATATGACCAAGGGGCACTTTCACCAGATGCGGGATCGCTCCGAGGTGTATGTGGGTCTGGCCGGCACCGGGATGCTGGTCATGGCCACGGAGGATGGGCGACATGCGGTGGAGCCGATCGAGCCGGGGACCGTCAACTACGTGCCGGGCGGGTGGGCCCACCGCAGCGTGAATATCGGAGATGAGCCATTGGTCTTCTTCGCCGCCTACGTCGGAGACGCCGGTCATGACTACGCCACAATCGAGGAGGAGGGGTTCCCAGTGATCGTGTTGAGAGGCGACGAGGGTCCGCAGGTTGTCCCCAACACTCGTTACCGGAGTTGAAGCGATGCTCGCCTTCGTGGGTTGTGACCTGGGCACGATGGGAACCAAAGCCGCCGTCGTCTCTCTCGACGGTCGCATCCTGGGCCAGGCTTTCGAAGAAGTCCCGGTGCACACGCCCCGACCCGGGGTGGTCGAGCAGGGCCTCGACGAGATAGAGGGTTCGGCACACCGCACGATTCGCGCCGCCCTTGAGGCGGCAGGCGGCGATGTCGAAGTTGGTGGTGTTGCCTTCTCCGGTCAGATGTCGGGCATCGGCAGCATCGACGATCGCTTCGATCCCGCCACTCATTTCGACTCCTGGCTCGACTCCCGTTGCGCACCGTATATCCAGTACATGAGCCGAAGTAGCCAACGTGTCACGGAGCTCTCTGGTTGCCCGCCCACCTATTCCCACGGGCCGAAGATCCTCTGGTGGCGGCATGAACGACCCCAGGACTTCGAGCGGATCGCGAAGTTCGTGGTGCCGGGCGCCTATGTGGCGGGACGTCTGGCCGGTCTCGGCGTCGAGGACGCCTTCATCGATCGCACCTACCTGCACTTCACGAATCTCGCCGATACCGAGCGCTGCGTCTGGTCAGAAGAGTTGCTCGAGGAGTTCGACATAGATCGCCGCTTGTTGCCCGACATCGTCGACCCGCTCGACGTTGTGGGCACGGTTGGTGAAGAGGCTGCCCGGGCTACGGGGCTGCCGGCGGGCACTCCCATCGTCGCCGGGGCCGGCGACCAGGCGGCAGCCTCGCTCGGAGCCGGCGTAGTCGAGCCCGGTCAGGCATTCGACTCGGCCGGTACGGCCTGCGTTTTCGCCCTCTGCCTCGACGAATACGCCCCGGACGTAGCCAACCGCACCTTTATGGCCACGCATTCGGTCATCGCCGGCACCTTTCTCTCGGTCGCCTTCATCAACGGTGGCGGGCTGGCCCTGCGTTGGTTCCGGGACGAGGTCGCCAGGCTCGATGCCGATCCCGACGCGTATGAGCGCTTGCATGAGATGGCGGCGAAGGTGGAGCCCGGCTCTGGCGGGCTGCTCTGGTACCCCCATTTCCAGGGGAGAGTGCTTCCCCCGGACCCGCACGCCCGCGGGGGGTGGATGGGGCTGACCGCGGGCCATGAGCACGGCCACATGTTCCGGGCGATCCTGGAGGGCATCGCCTACCAGTATGCGGAATGGGCCGGGCTTATGGCCGAGCTCGGTGGGAAGACCCCGAGCGAGGCGAGAGTCCTGGGTGGGGGCGCCAGGTCGGGGTTGTGGAACCAGATCAAGGCCGATGTGGTAGGAATCGAATGGGTACCCACGATGCGCGAGGAGAGCGGGGTCTTGGGTGATGCCCTGATCGCGGCGGCCGGGACCGGCCACCTGGCCGTGTCCGATCTGGCTGAGACGGCACGGCGCTGGCAGCCGACCGGGAATCCGATCAGGCCTGACCCCGAGCGCCATCGTACGTATCGCCAATACCTGGAGGCCTATCGGGCATTGGTGATGGCATCTGGGCCGGTGTTCGAGAGGTTGAGCCGTTGAGGTCGGTAGCGGTCAGCCCCCGCTCCTTCCGTCAGGTGCCGGGCCGGCACCAGGAGATCCTCGCCGCCTCCGGTCTGACGCCCCGCTACCCGTCAGTTGACCGTCATCTGACCGAGGACGAGATGATCGAGTTGGTCGACGGGTGTGAGGCATTGATAGTCGGCATCGATCCGGTCACCGCCCGGGTGCTCGACTCAGCCCCGGTGCGGGTGGTCGCCAAGTACGGGAGCGGGTTGGACAACATCGATCTCCGGGCAGCGGAGCAACGAGGTGTCAAGGTCGCGTCGACACCGGGCGCAAACTCGCAGGCTGTCGCCGAGCTGACGCTGGCCCTTCTCTTCGCCCTTGCCCGCCGGGTCGTGCCCCACCACACATCGGCCGCCGCCGGGAGATGGGACCGTCACATCGGCGTGGAGCTGACCGGAAGGCGGTTGGGTCTGATCGGGCTGGGGCACGTGGGGGGAAGGGTTGCCCTTATGGCAAGGGCGCTGGGTATGGAGGTCGTTGGCCACGATCCCTACGCGTCCACCGCCAATGTCCCACTTGTGACCAAGGACGAGCTCGTCTCCAGTTCGGATGCGATCTCACTTCACGTCCCGCTCAACGAGGAGACGCGCCACCTGGTGGACGCGTCGTTCCTGGCACGGATGCGTCCCAGCGCCTACCTGATTAACACCGCCCGCTTCGGTCTGGCGGACATCGAGGCGGTAGCCGGCGCTCTCGCTTCGGGTCACCTCGCCGGTGCCGCCTTCGACGACTTCGGGGATCGACCGGGTCCCGGGTCCCGGTTGTGGGACCTTCCCGGTTTCCTGGCCAGCCCTCACGCCGGGGCTTCGACGGTCGAGGCTATCGAACGCACCGGTGTCGCCGCGTTGGAGATCGTGCTTGAAGCACTAGGGCTGGCCGCCGAGAGTTGAACCAAGACAGGAGGAGCTAATGAGGACGACCGTGTTTCGACTCAAGGACGGAGTCGTGTACGACGTCAAGGACACTCCCGAATGGGAGCCGTTTGAGGAGTACGACGGCAAGCCTCTTGACCAGGTGAGTCTGGTGGACCTGCTCCCGGTCCCCGGAGGCGAGATTCAGCTGGTCGAGATCAAGGCCAGCGGGTCTTTCGCCATGCACTCCAGTCCCGATGTCGCCTTCTGCCAGGTGGTGAGGGGGCGGGGGAGGTTGGGGTTGCCGGACGGGACCGAGCTGGCCTATGAGGGGCCTGAGCTTTATGTCTTTCTGCCCGGCACAGAGCACGACTGGCGTACGATCACCGAAGACACCCTTCTCTCGGTGTGTCTGGTTAGACAGCGTTAAGGGCTTCATATTCCTACGTTGAACCGCCCCGGGATTGATGGAGGCTCTGATGTACCTCCTGTTTGGTGGAGTCAGCTCACTTGACTCGACCGTGCG
>CAZPIZ010000035.1:0-11621 GCA_964586615.1 uncultured Acidimicrobiaceae bacterium
TCCTGCAGTTGATCACGGAAACCGAAGGCCCCTCCGGCCTGATAGAACGCGGTCCGGGCCAGCACCCGGCAGGCGAGCGTCTGATAGAGAAGCCATTGGTTGATCATCAGGTCGAAGGAGCGGTCAGGGGTCTTCACCCGGAGGGCGCCAAGGACGTCATTCCACCGGGTCGCCACTTCGGCCTTTACGGCCTCTGGGTCGGTCCGCCGATAACGCTGGACCAGGGTCCGGGCCTCGCTTTGGTCACTGCCCTGGCCCAGCAGGAAGACCACCTCAACTTCCTCGTTCGGGGCCAGGACCAGGCGGCGCTGGATGGCTGCGCAGGGGTCGAAGCCCACTCCGACCGTCCCCGATAGCTTCCGACTTTGTTGCAGTGCTGCCGGGTGGTCAACGCTGCCGTGCCTCCCGAGGAACTCGGCCCGGTCGCTGGTGGACGTGACCTCGCCGGCTCCGAGGTCGGCGAAGGCCACCCGTTCCCCGAAGTCGACGTTCCAGGGGTTGCGCGCCAGCAGGGCGCCGGTTTCCTCGTCTCGTTCGGTGACGATCTGCATGGACGAGACGGACCTGGTAGTTCCGAGCACCCATTCGACATAGGCGGTGACGGACAGGCGACGGCGGCGGCCGCTCAGGTTACGAAGCCGCAGACGGGAGATCTTGACGGGATCCTCCAGCGGCACGGTCTGATGGAGGTGGAGGGCGATTCCCCGGGAGGTGTGTTCGAACTCCGAATAACCGGGACCGTGGCGGGCCAGGTAGGCAGAAGCGTGATCCCTGATCGGCAAGGCGGTGGGTCCCCAGACCTCTCCGCTTTCCTCGTCTCGAACATAGAGCACCTCGCCGGGAGGGTCGGCGACGGGATCGTTGGACCAGGGAGTCAGCTGGTTCTCGCGGCTGTTCTCCGCCCAGCTATACCCGGACCCCGACTCCGAAACACAGAATCCAAACCGGGAGTTGGCGACGACGTTGATCCATGGGGCCGGCGACCATTGGCCTTCCCCCAACACCACCACGTATTCGGTGCCCTCGGCAGCGAAGCCACCGAGACCGTTGTGAAACTCGAGGTCCGGCCTCGGTGGCGGTCCGCCCGCCTGCTCGGCAGCAGCCGGTCTCGGGCGGCCGCTCGGGCCCCACCCCTCAGGGGGCCGGCGGGCGAGCTGGTCGGCGAGGGTTCCGTGGTGGCTGAGCAGCACCGCTCGCGCCGCCGACTGGAGGGTTGTCCGATCGTCGGGGGTGAGCAGTTCGCCGTTGAGAAGGAAAACCCCTCCGTCGAGCTCCTGACCGATCCCGTGCCCACTTTCCCGGATCAGCTCTTCGATCGCCTCCTGCAGATCCTGGGCATACGAGCCCGGTTTCTCGTTGATGATCACGAGGTCGGCGTGCAATCCCTTTATCCGCCAGTACTCCTGGGCTCGGAGGAGGTCCCGCACCAATCCGCGTTCTTCGGACTGGTCGATCCGGACAAGAACGATCGGGAGGTCCCCGGAGATACCGTGTCGCCACAAGCCCTCCTGACCGACCGAGTACAGGGCCTTCTTACCCGGGAGGGTCCACAGCGCCGGGTCGAAATAGATCAGGGTCCCGGCGAGCTGCTGGAACACGTGGGCCTGGTCGGGATCGATACGCAGGTGATGGAGGCGAACCTGGGCCTGAGTCCAGGCCAGGGTCAAGCTTCGCTCGAAGGCTGCCGGGTCAGAGAACTTGTCGATCAGATCGAGGGCCTCGGGCCGGGTGCGAGCGACCACGGTCGTGAAATCGAGGTGGGCGGTGGCGCCGGGTTGGATTCGCACCTTCCTCCGCAGACTGAAAATAGGATCGAGCACCCGGCCCACCGAGTTCGACAGTGGACGATCGACCGCCGCGGCCCGATGGACCTGGTTTCCCCGGCCGAGAAAGCGGGCCCGATCCGTCTCGTACTGGACCCCTCCCACCACCTCGCCCGTCACGGCGAGGACATGACCGGCCCACACCGTTTCTTCCTCGACCGAGCGTGGCCGGCGGGTGGCGAGCAGGGCGTCATGGCTGGCCACAGCTTCGGTCTGCACGAACAGATTGGAGAAGGCGGGATGAGCGGCGTCGGCCCGGGAAGGTGCCAGGACCAGCTCGGCGTAGGACGTGACCTCGACTTCCCTGGCCACCAAGCCCAGATTGGTAAGGCTCACCCGGCGGACCTCGGCATCGTCCTCCTCTGACACCACCACGGTCAGCGTCGTCGAGAGGCTGCCATCACGACGCGAGATCTCCACCTTGTCCTCGGTGAAGGCCACCTGATACGAGTTGGGCTCGATCAGGGTCGGTTGGTAACCGGCCGACCAGGTTCGCCCGGAATCGTCCTTGATGAACAGATAACTGCCGAAGTTGTCGCGGGTGGCATCCTCCCTCCAGCGGTTGACGGCCAAACCCTGCCACTGGCTGTAGCCGGAACCGGCGGCGGTGATCATTGTGCTGAAGCGGCCGTTGGAAAGGACGTGAGTGACCGGGACCGGCCCGTGTGGCGTCCAGACCCGCCGGACCACACCCTTCGCCTCTTCCAATGGATGGGCCGATTCGGCGACCTCCTCGGCCCGAGGACGCGCCACCTCCACATCGCGGGGAACCCTTTCGTGCAGCAACAGCTCGGCCGCCCGGACCGAGGGTTCGGAATGGAACAAGTCTCTGCAGAACCCGGCAAAGATGACGTTGGTCAGAGCCACCAACGACATCGCCTGATGGTGGGCCATATAGGCTCGCACCAAGACGGCCTCCCCGTTCTCTGGCAAACGGGCCGGAGTGAAGTCGAGCGACTCGTAGTAGCCATAGATACCCAGTGCTCCCAGACCGTTCAGCCGGATCAGGTTCGCCACCGCATTCCGCGGCTCGACCATCGCTGCCAGCATGGTGGCGTATGGCGCCACCACCAGATCTTCGCTGAGTCCCCGTTCGAACCCAAGCCCGGGGACCCCAAAGGCCCGGTACTGATGGATGAGCCGGACATCGCGGGCCGCGTAGCCTGCCTCGGAGATCCCCCATGGGATCTGGCGTTCGTTCCCGTATTCAATCTGGCGTCGTACCACGGCCCGGTAGGTGGTGTCGAGGATGCTCTCTGGTGGAGAGCGCATCACCAACAGCGGCATCAGGTATTCGAACATGGAGCCCGACCATGAGATCAGGGCGGCGTCGGCCCCCATCGGAGTCATCGACCGCCCGAGACGGAACCAGTGGCTCGGGGGCAGGTCACCCTTGGCGATGCCCACGAAGCTGGCCAGCCGGGCTTCGGAGGCGAGCAGGTCGTAGTGGCTGTGATCCAGGGCGGAGTCGCCCACTCGATAGCCGACCGCCAGCAGCTTGTTCTCGGGGTCCAGAAGAAAGGAGAAGTCCATTGCCGCCGCCAGGCCGGCGGTCGTCTCGGCCAGGGCGGCCAGACGGATGGCGAGACGCTCTCGGCCGGGTGCCTCGTCGAGTACCTGGTGGTCGCGGACGTGGCCTTGCACCGTCGCCACCAGTGCTTCCGCCCAGACCGCCAGTTCCTCAGCACCCTTCCCGGTTGCCAGGGTTCGGGCGATGTCGGCCACGGTCTCGGCCTCTGCAAGGATTTCGGCCAGTCGGTCCGCCCCGGCGGCTCCCCGGCTGCGCAGCGAGTTGAGAAGCTCGACCAGGGTTCGGTCAAGGTCGCGAGGCGAAACCACCCCGATTTCGAAATTGACCGCCAGGCGGACGGCCGCCTCCCGGATCAGCAGTACTCCGTCCCTGATCCCGGCTGCCACCTCGGGGCCCGGCCCGAGCTGGCGGAGGCGTGCACAGCCCTGCGAGACCGCCAACAAGTGCCCGGCCAGGTTGCCGCTGTCTACGGTCGACACGTATCGGGGAAGCAGAGGTTGGCACGAGATCGTGTCGTACCAATTGAAGAAGTGGCCCTGGAATCGTTCGAGACCATTGAGGGTGGAGATCGTGGCTTCGAGCCTGGACACTGTCTCTTCGGAACCGATCCAGCCAAACTCCCGGGCCGACAGCACCGCCAGAAGATAGAGCCCGATGTTGGTGGGAGAAGTGCGGTGGGCCACCTCCGCCAGGTCCTCCTGGAAGTTGTCCGGCGGTAGCCATTTCTCTTCGGAGGTCACGAACCTCTCGAAATATCGCCAGGTGCGCCGGGCGGTCAGCCGCAGCGCCTGTTGTTCCTCGGCGGTGGGCGGGTCCGCCACCCTGATCGGGCGGAGAATGCTGACCCAGTGGGCGATGAAGGGAGCCAACACCCACATGCTCGACCAGGCCATCCCCGCCACGAATGCTTCCGGTTTGACGAAGGCGGCGGCGACGGTGCTCGCCAACCCCACCACCATCGAGGGGGACATGCGCTTGATGAAGGCTGCTCGATCAAGGCCGAACTGTCGCTCCGCCTCTTCAGCCGTCACCCAGTTGAGCATCCCCCGACGCGAAATGGCCAGACGCCAAAGCGTCACGACTATGGCGTCGGTGATTCTCAAGGCCTGGTGGGCGAGAAAGGCGGCCTGCAGGAGGATTCGTCCCACCGCCCGCCATGTATCGGTTCCCCACCGCCGCAAGCGCACCGCCCCGGGGGTGGTGGTGCGGCGTGGAATGACCCGCTCGAGCAGGGGCAGCAGGCCGGGAAGGGCCATGGAGATAAGAATGAATGCGGTCCATGGCCAGACCGGTACCCCCGGCACCAGGAATGAGGCGATCAGGGTGAACAGCGTCGCCGGGCCGCTGAGACTGCGACGGAGGTTGTCCACCATCTTCAGACGGGCCACCGGAGGGAGGGGTCCGTGCCGGCCGAGGATCCAGGGGAGCAGTTGCCAGTCGCCCCGGACCCAGCGGTGCTGGCGGGAGAGCGCTACCTCGTAGTGGCTCGGGAACTCTTCGAACACCTCAACATTGCTGACCAAGCCCGCCCGGGCGAAGCTGCCTTCGAAGAGATCGTGGCTGAGAAGAGCGTTCTCCGGGATTCGACCCGCCAGAGCTGCCTCGAAGGCGTCGATCTCGTAAATCCCCTTGCCGGCATAGGAGCCCTCGCCGAACAAATCCTGGTACAAGTCGCTGACCGCAGCCGCATAAGGGTCGATCCCGGCGGGCGGAAAAAACACACGCTGGAACAAGCTGGTACCGCCAGCCCCCAGAAACGCGGTGACTCGAGGCTGAAGGACCCCGTAGCCCTCCACGACCCGCCCGAGCGGCTCATCGACCCGGGCCCGGTTGAGGGGATGGGCAATCGTCGCCACTAGCCGGGTGGCCGCCCCCGGCGGGAGCCGCGAATCGGCGTCGAGGGCGATCACATAACGAACCCGTTCCGGGGACTCGTGGTCGGTTCGAATAAAGGTGGTGTCGGCCGCTCCTCGCAGGAGACGGTTGAGCTCGTGAAGCTTGCCCCGTTTGCGCTCCCAGCCCATATGCCGGTCTTCGCCGGGATTGAAGAGGCGGCGGCGATGAAAGAGCAGGAAGCGATCCGCCCCTCCGGGTCCCGGTCCATGACGCTTGTTGAGCCGGGCCACCCCGCGGGCCGCCGTCGCCAGGAGCTCGGTGTCGTCGGCCAGCTCCGGTCCATCGGCGTCCCGCCAGTCGCTGACCAGAGCAAAGTGCAACTCGCCTTCCGGGTTGGCGAGATAGTGAACTTCGAGTCGTTCGACCAGATCCTCTACCTGCTCGGGTCGCGACAACATGGCAGGGATCGCCACCAGCGTGCGCAGCTCTTCGGTCGGTCCGTGACGCAACGCCAGGGAGGGGAGCTCCTCGGGACGCGTCAGGGCCGCCACCGCCCTGTTGACAATCGTCACTCCCATATCGGACGCGGGGATCAGAGCCAGCAGTGCTAGAAGCAATCGCCAGGGCCACGAGCGCTCGATCGTGAGGATGGGCACGGCCAGGGCCAGACCGGCCACCAACGCAATCGCACCCAGGTACACGGACGCCGCATGGCCTCTGACGAATCGAGAAAGGACCAGCCCGGCCCCGGGACGGAAACCAATCTCGCCCTCAAGCAGGCGCCGGCCCTCTCCGAGCAGGAAGAAGCCAGGATCGCGCTGGCGACGATCGGCGAGCTGGGCACTGGCTAGCTGGAGGGTGGTCTTGGCGACATCGAGCTCGGAGGTGCCGGATCCCTTCGACAGCTCCTCGATGGTGTGCCGGTAGCGATCCCGGGTCGCAAAGCTCATCTCGCTGTAAGAGCTCTCCTCGGCCAGGGTGCGGTCGACCAGGCTCACCCCCTCGACGAAATCGGCCCAGTCGAAGGAGTTGATGTGACGGAGACTCGTCACGATGTTGCGGACGGTGACATTGGTGGCCGACTGACGGCGATGGGTCTCGTTGACCACCTCGTCGGGCGGCGTCCCGTCGGCGGCGAGGCGATCAAGCAGCCAAGTGAGGCCGGGGGTGGTCTCCGGGTCGTGGTCGCGAAGGCGCTGAATCAATTGGACAGCAAAAGGCTGGGCAAGCTCGGCTGAGCCGTAGCGGTCGAGGGCTGCCCGGGCCTCTCCGGGGCGGCCGCCACCGACGCCGAGGAGCCCGTCGGCGATCTCGTCGGCCTCTCGACGAAGCCTCCGGGCCCCCATGATCGTCTCGGCCATCCTTCGCAGGTTCTCGATGAGGACCAGGCGAAGGGTGATGGGGATGGCCCAGAGTTCACCGATGGTGAGGGGTTTTATCTCCTGGTAGGAAGCCACGAACCTGCGCAGCCCTTCGGGATCGAAGCGGCTGTCGAGGTGGGCGACGTATGCCCAGACGATCCCGTACACCCGCGGGTACCCGGCCAAGTGACCGCCCTTGACCTTGGGCAGTTCGCGGTAGTAGGACGGAGGGAGGTTTTCTCGTATCTCGCGCAGTTGGCTCTCAACCAGATGGAAGTTGTCCACCAGCCACTCGGCCGCGGGGGTGAGCATCGCCTCCTCCCGAATTGCTTTGGACAATTCGCGGTAACAGGAGAGAAGGACCTCACCGTTTTCCGCCAGGCGCCGGGAGAAGAGTCGCAGTCGTCCTTGCCGTCCGCTCAGTTCCTGGGCATCGGCCAGAGTGCGGGCATGCTGTTCCAGCCGTTCGACGCTGAACAGCTCTGCGCGGATGGGTTCGTCTATCGGCTCGAATCCCGAGCCTCGGGGCGTCGACACCACCGCACAATACGGTTAGGCGGTTCCGGTAGCTCTCAATGGCGTGCCGTTCTCGCGCATCAACTGCGGCCTATGGCCCGCGGTTGATGCGCGAGAAGAGAACCAGACGAGGGCGCCGTCTAATCGATCAGGGACATCTGGACCGGGTCCGGCGCTTCGGCGACCAAGACCGATTCCAAGTCGGCGATCTTCCGGAGTGGTTTGGCTCCGAGTGCTTCCAGCCCTGCGTTGCCGGTGCCCTCGCCATCTCCTCGCCACACCGCCACCGCTCCATACCGATGATGCAACGCTTCGGTGGCGCCGGCCCAGGTCCCGCCGGTCTCGATGTCGGAAGCGACCACCACCGTCGCTTTTGAGAGGGCGTAGATCAGCTTGTTGCGAGCCATGGCGGCACCTGCGGAGAAGCCGGTATCGGGGTGTTGCTGGCTGATGAGGCATGTATGGCCGGCGTCGAGGGTGGTGATGACGTCGGTCGAGCGGATGCGTTGGTGAAGCGAGTCGGCCACCACCCCCACCACCGATCCGTGGGCGCGGTAGGCGGCGTTCATGGCCAATTGGTCGACTCCGCGGGCGGCTCCTGAGATTACGTGGAATCCGAGTCTGACCGCCTCTTCTGCGAGTTGTTCGGCCACCGTGGCACCCTCGGCGCTGACTTCGCGGGAGCCGACAATGCCAACGTCTGGGTCTGCAAGCAACGCGGTGTCTCCGACCCCAAAGATCACCGGCGGCGCTTGCGAACCGAGCCGATCGCGAAGCAGTGGCGGGTAGTCGTCGCTGGCGATTGTGCGCAGCCAGATTCCCCGGTTGGCCAATGCGTCGGCAGCGACCAAGACCGACGCTGCATCATCGAGAAGGACCGAGATCCGATCCCGTTCTTCGTCGCTCAGGTGGGGGAGCCGCCTCGAGAAGAGGTCAGAAGGCTTCAACCCTTCGTCGTGCAAACCCTGTGCGATCGAATGCCACAGACCGGTCGACAAAGAAGGCCGGGCCTTGTTGCCGAGCCGGGTGGTCAGAGTGATGATCGCTTTCTCGTCGTCGGTCAGCTTCATTCATCGCTCCGGGAGGTGTCGGCCAGGGCCACAGGATAAACCTCGGCCACTCCTGCACTCCTGAGCTGGAAACCGATCACGGTGAAGGTCCAGCGGGAATCAACCATGTCGTCGACCAGTAGCACCGGGCCGGGCGGAGGGTTGACGACCTCGAAGACTCCGATCAAGTTGCGAACCTGCTGGAAGCTGTTCTTCATCGTCCTCTGTCGGGCCCGCTCGGCCCGGCGCATGACCGCGGGAATGAAAGGAAGCCCGAGCCGCTCTGCGAGCAGGCCGGCGAAGTCCGAGACGAACTTGTCTCCGGCTCGATCGGGGATGGCGGTTACCCAATCCGGGGGTGGTGCCGGATTCCAGCCACCGATCATCTCAGCCACGGCTTCGATCAGCTCGTCGCGGACCCGGCCCGCCCGATACTTGTCGTGACCGACCATCGTCCCCCAGCCGGGGTCGCCCCACCTGCAAAGAGCCCGACCGGCCTGGTTGGCGTTCCCCTTCAGCGAGGCCAGGTCCGTTCCTGATGGCCATTGCAGCCGGGGGGAAATCTCGAGCCAGGTCCGCTTGAGGTGTCGGATCGCTTCGAGGCGGAGGTCTTCGGGCGGAAACGGTGGCAACAGCGGATGACCGAGACAGTTGGCGCAGCGCCCGCAGATGTCCGCATCAGGATCGTCGAGCTGGGTGCGGAGGAACTGCATGAGACAACGATTGGTACTGGCGTAGTCGACCATCGCCTGTTGCTCGGCCCGGCGGGCCTGGGTGATGGCTTCGATGCGCGTAGTCGGGTACGTCCAGCGCTGGGCGGAGCGGTGCCAGGTCGAGCCCTCGCGGTAGAGCGCTCCTTCCACTTCGAGGATCTTGAGGAACGCGGTGATGCGAGAGCGTTGGATGTTGACCACACCCTCCAGCTCGGTCGTCTTCTTGGGACCGACAGTCAAAGTGTCGAGGATTGCTTTGGTCTCGGCTTCGGTGGGAAAGGCCGTATCGATGAAGTAATCCTGAATCTCCCGATCCTCGGCACCGGTGAGCAGGACGCCGAAGGCGCGGTCGACCGCTCTGCCTGCCCGCCCGACCTGCTGGTAGTAGAAGATGGGGGATCCGGGAGACTGGAAATGGATCACAAACTGGATGTGGGGGTTGTCGTATCCCATCCCAAGGGCTGAGGTGGCGGCGATGACCTTGACCTCGCCCCGGCTCAGTTCTTCCTCGATGACCAGACGGTCCTCCGGCTGCGACTTGCCGGTGTAGACCCGGGCCGTCACTCCGTGGTCTGCGAGCCAGCCGCCCACCAACTCAGCGTCTCTGATGGTGAGGCAGTAGATGATCCCCGAGCCCTCCAGACCGGGAACGACATGAAGCAGCCAGGCCAGCCGGTCGGCGGCGTCGGGCAGGTTGATGACCTGGAGGGCGAGGCTCTCTCGATCGAGCGTGCCTCGTTCCACTCGGAGATCGGCGCCGAACTGGTCGACGACATCGGCGATGACTCGATCGTTGGCGGTGGCGGTGGTGCCGAGGACCGGGGTATTCGGAGGGAGGGATTCGACGATCCGGGCTAGGCGCCGGTAGTCGGGGCGGAAGTCGTGTCCCCAGTCGGAGATGCAATGGACTTCATCGACCACAAGGAGTCCGATTCGATCAAGCAGACCGGGAAGCATGTTGGCGGCAAACGCAGGGTTGTTGAGCCGTTCCGGTGAGATCAACAACAAGTCGGCCCGATTCTGGCGCAGATCCTCCTCGATCAGGCCCCATGCATCGGGGTTGGTGGAGTTGATCGTGACTGCAACGATCCCGGCTCTGCTCGCCATCTCGATTTGGTTCCGCATCAGGGCGAGGAGCGGCGACACGATCAGAGTTGGACCGCGCCCCTGATCCCGGACCATCCGGGTGGCGATGAAGTAGACGGCACTCTTGCCCCATCCGGTTCGCTGCACCAGCACGACTTTGTGACGGTCGACCACCAGCGCCGATATCGCCTCCCACTGGCCCGCTCGGAACCCCTGGTTCGAGCCCGTGATTCGTTGGAGCAGCTCCGAGGCACGCTCGTAGGCATCCACTTGGGGATTCACGACCCGATCCGTCGATTAGGGCTGGTTGCTGATTGCAATTGCTGAACATACGAGGATCGTGAGCCAGCGCGTCGTTCTGAATTTCGCGATCTTGATGCTCCGGGCCGGCGCCGATGGCGTCAGCATTTCGGGATCGAGGACGCTCCTACGCGACCGTGTAGCGCGTTCGGGCACCGTCGCGGTTGGTATTGATATGCCCGGTCGATTCGAGGGCGAGCAACGCTGCCTGCACTCGGTTGGGGCTTAGGAACGGCCCCCGGCCGAGCCGCATCCGGAGCTCGTCGAATATCCGGAAGGCGTCGGCCTCCCCGGTCCGGGAGAGAATCCGTGCCACCTCCTGCTTCAGTTCGGCGCGCCCGACCCGCCCGAGCAAGAAGGTGGCGATGCGTTGGGGGACAGTCGCCCAGGCAAGCAGTAGTCGGGGACCTACCAGTAAGAAGACGATGCTGAACGGCAGATAGATGAGCGATTCGGCGAAGGTGTCGATCACGAAGTCGCCGATCCGGGTGGGTTCGAGTCCGACGGCGAACAAGATCGGCTGAGCAAAGCCGCCGAGCGCCAGCCCGACGATGGTCAACACCACGGTGAAGTCGACGATCCCCAACGGCAGGCGGAGGAGCATGAAGGCCATGCTCGCCCAGGTATCTCGGTCGGTGGTGAGGCTGCGCAGGCGCCCCCAGAAAAAGCCGGTCGACGGCTCGGGCTGGGACTGGTGGCGTGGCATCGGGGCGTCGAGAAGCGATCTGGCCAGCTCTCGCTCTAAGGACGCCCCCGCTCGCACCCCGAGCAGCGTCACCACCAGCACGGGGATACCGAGGAGGGTGATCGCTAGCCCCAGCCCCATCGAGAGCCCGGTGACGATGGCTACGAACTCGACCATGCCCAATGGCAGGCCAAGCAGCAGGTAGCCAATGGCCCGGTACGTGTGCAGCTCGCGATAGGGACTCAGCAACCAGCTCATCTCCCTTCGTGCTCCTTGCGCGCCGCCCGCTCGATCAAGATCTCGTCGGGATGGCGGATGACGAAGGCGTAGACCGCGTGGGCTGCAATCCAGATTCCCCACCCGAAGAGGGGGAAGATGTACCAGGGATAGGTCGCCCCGCTGAGCGACCAGATGATCACCAGGAACACCTGGGTGGTCGCGAACACAGCAAAGTGCAGCCAGAACCACTGGCGCCGCGCGATCCGCATTGCCTCCCGCTCGCGTACTGCGAGCTCGCCGAACTCATCCATCGCCGTCTCCTTCTGTGATTGATTGCTCGATCTCGAGGGCGGTCCGCTCGAGGATCGATTCGATTTCCTGTCTCTGGTCGGTTCCTGCCAGCCGGCGTCGCAACGGCGACTCGGCAGCAAATCGATCAAGCAACACGCCAATTGAGATCCGAGCAGCGCCGTTCTCGGCCCGATCGGTGAGGGTCGTCCAG
>CAZPIZ010000035.1:11721-13179 GCA_964586615.1 uncultured Acidimicrobiaceae bacterium
GGAGGGTCTCACCTTCTGGGCATTGGGAGAGATGGTCCGCCGCCGCTGCGGCATCGTTGAAACGGACGACGACCATCGCACGGTCACCAGGCGACCCCACAACCGCGGTCCCCTAGGTTGCCGCCACCCGGGTGATGGCCTCGATGCTCCGTTCGACGTCCTCGTCGGTGGTTGCCCACGACGACACCGAGATTCGCATCGCCCGCCTCCCTTGCCAGGTGGTTCCGCCGGCCCAGCAGGTTCCCTCGGCCTGGACCGCCGCCAGCACCTCGTCGGTGCGGGCATCGTCGCCAAAGGACACCAGTACCTGGTTGAGCGAGACCTCGTTGAGGATCTCAAACCCGGCGGCCGACAGGCCCTCGGCGAAGCGGCGAGCGTGACGACAGCATCGAGCAACCAGATCGGCCACTCCATTCCGTCCCAGCGAGGCCAGCGCCGCCCAGACCTCGACACCCCGGGCCCGCCGGGATGATTCAGGGGTAAACCGCATCGGTTCCCGCGGAGCTTCCTGGATCAGGTAGGCGGCCTCGGCCGAGAATGAAGCCTCGAGATCGGCCGGATTGCGTACAAAGACCAGCCCGGAGTCGTAGGGAACGTTGAGCCACTTGTGGGCATCAGTGGCCCAAGAGTCGGCGGCCCCGATTCCTTGAACCTGGTCGGCTTGGGCAGGTGAAGCCGCGGCCCACAACCCAAAGGCGCCGTCGACGTGCACCCAGCCGCCGACCCGGCGGGCGGCTTCGATCAAGGGTGGGAAAGGATCGGAGGCGCCGCTGTTGACGTTGCCGGCCTGCAGACAGAGGATGGTCCGATCGTCCAACGGCGGGAGAGCGTCCGGACGCATCCGACCCTGGCCGTCGACCGGCACCCGCTCGGTCCTGCTTCGGCCTAGTCCGAGCATCCCGAGCGACTTGAGGAGGCTTACGTGGACTTCCTCGCCCACCACAATTCGAATGGGAGGTGCGCCAATGAGACCGTCTGCCTCGACATCCCATCCGGCCGTTGCCAGAACGCGGTGGCGGGCGGCCGCCAGGCCGGCGAAGTTGGCCATCGTGGCGCCCGTGACGAAACCGGCTCCGGTCCCGGGCGGCAGCCCGAGTAGATCGACCAACCAGCCGAGAGCGATCTCTTCGATTTTCGCTCCGATCGGAGAGCTGACCCTCATCGAAGCCGGCTGGTCCCACGCTCCGGCCAGCCAATGAGCGGCGAGAGCCACCGGCAGGCTGCCGCCGACCACGAAGCCGAAGTAACGGCGGCCGGCCGAGGCAACGGTCGCTGGGGAACCGGCGAAGTCAAGGAGTGCAAGAACCTCGCCGGGATCCGTGGGGTCATCGGCCAATGGCTCGGCCAAAGAGCTCATCCCCGCGATGTCTGCCGCGGTCGGAAAGACGGGACGGTCGTCGAGTCCTTCGAGAAATCGATTGGCGCGGTTGGCCGCGTCGAGAAGAAGATCGCGCATCT
>CAZPIZ010000036.1:0-9569 GCA_964586615.1 uncultured Acidimicrobiaceae bacterium
CTGGGTCGCGGGTTTTACTCGGGTCTTAGCGTCGGGAACAGGATCACGTCTCTGATGTGGTGGGTGTCGGTCAGAAGCATCACCAGGCGGTCGACACCGATTCCGAGTCCACCCGTTGGTGGCATTCCATACTCGAGAGCACGTAGAAAGTCTTCGTCGATGGGATGGGCCTCGTCGTCACCGGCAGCGCGGGCGCGGGCCTGGGCCTCGAAACGATCCCTTTGATCGATCGGATCAACGAGTTCGGAAAACGCATTGGCGTATTCGGTCCCCGCGATCACCAGTTCAAATCTTTCGGTGAGGTTGGGGTCCTCCCGATGCACACGGGCTAGCGGCGAGATCTCCTTGGGTTGATCGATGACGAAGGTTGGCTCCCAGATCCGATCCTCGACCAGTTCCTCGTAGAGCTCGGCGGCGATCTTCCCGTGTCCCCAATCTGGCTTCGGTTCGACTCCCTTCCGCCGTGCCAGATCACGGAGCGAATCGAGTGGTGTATCGAAAGAGACGGGCTCACCCACTGATTCGGAAACGAGATCCATGAAGCGGGCCCGCCGATAGGGCGGCGTCAGATCGAGCTCACGGCCCTTGTAGTTGAACGTGATGGTGCCATTAACGATGGTGGCGACGGCCGTGAAAACTTCCTCGACCAGGCGCATTATGTCCGAGTAGTCGGCCAGCGCCTCGTACGATTCGAGCATCGTGAACTCGGGATTGTGAATGCTGTCGACACCTTCGTTGCGAAAGATTCGACCGATCTCGAAGACACGCTCGAGACCACCGACGACCAGGCGCTTGAGGTACAGCTCGAGCGAGATCCGAAGCTTCATGTCCAGGTCGAGTGCCTGGTGGTGGGTGACGAAAGGACGAGCAAGAGCCCCGGTTGCTTCTGCCAGCAGCACGGGGGTCTCGACCTCGATATAACCGCGTTGAATGAATTGACTGCGTAACTCGGCGATGATCCCAGCCCTGGCCCTCGCAACCCGCTGGGCGTCCTCGTTGACGATCAGATCGACGTAGCGCCTGCGGGAGCGTTGTTCGACATCAACCATCCCATGCCACTTATCGGGAAGTGGTCGTAAGGCCTTGGCGAGCAGAGTCAATGACGAGATGCGCACACTGAGCTCGCTCTTCTTGGTCGTGACGATCTCTCCGCTGGCACCGACCCAGTCGCCCAGATCGAGATCGGCGAACGCGGCCATCATCCCGGGATCCAGACCCGACGCCTCGGCCAGCAACTGGATGCGTCCGGTGTTGTCCCGGATCGTGGCAAAGGCAAGTTTTCCGAACGAACGATGAAGCAGCACCCGACCGGCGACGGTCACCTCCACTCCGGTCGACTCCCCCGCCCCGAGGTCGGCAAAGCGACCCTGGAGATCGGCCGCCCAGTCGGTCCGCTCAAACCGATATGGAATGAGATCAGGGCGGTACTTGGAGAAACGATCGTCTGGTGGAGTAGATGCGTCGGTCATATGAGGGTTCGATGTCCGAGGTTCGACGTTCGAGGCATGGGCTTGGGAATGGGCATGGGGTTGGAGGTAGTAAAGCCGACCAGCGACCAGCTACCAGCGACTACAGGTTGCGCGCGTAGACCTCGGCGAGACCGATCAGGGTCAGATCCGGTTCGAGGACCGTCACCGTGGTCGTGTAGCCAATCATCGTCGCGGCCAGTCCCCCGGTGGCCACAACGGGGCAACTCACACCAAGGGTTCGCATGATCCTCCCGACCAATCCGTCGACCAGTCCCGCATATCCATAGATCAAACCGCTCTGGATGGCCTCAACGGTCGAGCGGCCCACTGGACTGCGGGGAGCCGAGAGTTCGACCCGACGCAGCGCCGCGGTGTGGGTCACCAGGGCATCGGCTGAGACTTCGAGTCCAGGGGCGATGGCACCACCGCGGTAAGAACCATCGGGTCCGACCAGATCGACGGTGGTAGCCGTCCCGAAGTCAACCACGATGACGGGAGCACCCAACTGACGTTGGGCCCCGATAGCATTAGCTACCCGATCGGCTCCGACCTCGCGTGGATTGTCGACCGCCAGCGCGATCCCGGTCTTGACCCCGGGACCGATGACAATCAACGGGCCATCGATGAGCGCACCCATGGCCTCTCGCCAAGCCTCTGTTCTGGGTGGCACCACTGACGAAAGGGCACCCCCGGTCACCGGGCCTCCGTGCTCGGCCAGCATCGATCGAAGCAGCAACCGACTCTCGTCAGCGGTCCTTTCGCGATCGGTTGAGATCCGCCAGCGGCGAACGACATGGTCGCCGTCCCAAAGACCAGCCACCGTTGTCGTGTTGCCCACGTCACAGAGAAGAAGCATCAGCGGTAACGCGGAAGGGCACCGGGCCCCCCGCCGTAGAGGAGGCTCTGATGTTCGAGCCGAACCCCGCGATCGGCCACCACCTCTCCTCCGAACACGTCGAAGGCGACGTTGTCGATAAGACGGACCGAACCAATCCGCACCGCTGCGGCCAGGAACGCCGGTCGATCCAATTCTTCGAGGAGCTCGGCTCGGTCCTGGGACGCCAACTCGATGTATTCGACCTCGAGGGGCTCGACGACCGACCGCACCGCCTCCTTGAGAACCTCGGCTTTGCGCTGACCAGACTCGGCAAGCTCGGCAGCTGCAAAGAGACCCTTGCTCAGGAGCAAAGCGCCCGGTCGATCGTTGGCGACCAAAAAGACGTTTCTGCTCGAGAGCGCCAGACCGTCCGACTCTCGCACCGTCGGATGCCCAATCACGGTCACTGGAAACGACAGGTCAACCACCAGGCTCTTCACCACCACGAGTTGCTGGGCGTCCTTGCGACCGAAGTAGGCCGCGTGTGGCTGCAGACCGGCAAAGAGCTTGGTGACAACGGTGGCCACCCCATCGAAATGGCCGGGGCGGCGGGGGCCCTCCATTCGATCTCCCACCTGCCCGACCACCACTCCCGTTGTCGGGGTGTTGGCGAACATCTCGTGCAGGGGCGGTGCGAAGACCACGTTGACGTTGACGGATTCGGCCATCTCGAGATCGCGTTCGAGATCGCGGGGATATCGATCGAGATCACCCGGATCATTGAACTGGAGAGGGTTGACGAAAAGAGAGACCACCACGGTGTCGGCGGTCGAACGGGCGGATTTCATCAGTGCGAGATGACCTTCGTGGAAGTAACCCATGGTGGGGACCAGGGCCACCCGGCCCAGGTACCGGGCTCTGGTATCGGCAAAGGTGCGGACCAGTTCCATCACTGACCCCCCGTTTTGGCGCGGACGATCGACACCAGGAGAGCCGCTGAACCCCGCGCCAAAACGGGGTTAGTCAAGGAGGCTCTCCGGGAGCTCGCGGCCTGCGGTGATGGCGGTTGCCTCGGCCAGAAGGCGGAACTGCCTGGCTCGATCGGGATCAACGGCTCTGACGGCCTCGAACTGACCCCGAACGGTGTCCCAATCGCCGCGGGCAATGGGGCCGGTGAGAGTCTGGCGGGGACCCTGAGAGAAAGCATTAGCCACAGCCGTCCGGGTCAGTGGCTCCACCGCCTCGAACGGGACCGACGCCGCCTCGAGCAGCGCGTTGGCCAGATCCAGGGCGGCGATGACGTAGTTGGAAGCAGCGGCGGCGGCGCCGTGATAGACCGGCTTGGCCGAGTCGAGCAAGCGAAACGGAATCATCTCCATACTCCTGGCCAGATCCGCCAACCGACCAAAAAGAGGGTCGGCGGCCGTTACTCCAGCCCAGGCGCCGGCCAACGACCCGGCCCCGGTCTGGGGGTCGGGAAGACTCTGGAGGGGGTGAAACGAACCGATGCCTATTCCCAATCGAGCGAGCGGCTCCAGCGCTTCGACCGACCTGAATCCCGACAGGTGCACCGCCCCTCCGACCTTCCCGGCAAATGGCGCCAGCCGGGCGGCCGTCGATTCGATGCGATCGTCTGGGGTGGCGATCACCAACAAATCGGTCGCAGGCAGGTCGGCGTCATAAGACAATTGCTCGAAACGATCGGAGAAGGCCCCGGAACTGCTGATGACCCCGACGATGCGATGACCTGCGGTTTCGGCGGCAATGGCCAGCGCCCCACCGGCCCGGCCGGGGGCGGCGACGATTATTTCCAGGGGTGTCAACAAGGGCGAGGCTCCAGTCCGATCGGGTACCGGTCCGTCGTCGAAGGCTAGATGATCCCTGGCAGAAGCCGCTTCAGCACGGCTTTGCTGTAGTCGCCATAGCCCGGATAGGCGATCCGCAAGAAGCGCTCCTCGTGGCCGCCTTTGAGATAGAAGAAGATCCCAAGGATTACGGCGGTGCCGGCCGCCGTCCAGGACCCGCCGAGGAGCGACGCCCCCAACACGACGAGAAAAATGCCCCCGTACATCGGGTGCCTCACCCACCCATACGGCCCAGCCGTCGTCAGCCGACCTGACGCGCCGGGGGCCGGGAAGGGCGTGAGACCACTACCCAGCATCGGCACCGCCGCCAGCGCCATCCAGACACCGACCACAATCGGTAACACGCCTGCCCACATCCACCCTCGGGGTGGAAAGTGCGCTGTTGCGACGAATACGGCCGCCCACAGCACCAGCAGAACAGCCTGTCCCGCCACCCACCCCGCACCTCGCTCGAGGAATCGGGGAACCCCCTCACCCCACTCGGCTGCAAGCAACGCCATCTCCTGGTGGCTCACCTTGTCCAGAGCTTCCCGGGCGGCCCCGGACCGGAGGCTCGCGTCGGGCCAAACCTCGACCAAAGGAGCCAGGACAAACCTTCGCTCGTGGGCTCGCGGGTGCGGTAGCTCGAGGTCAGGGTGGTTGACAACGAGTTCGTCGTACGCGATCAGATCGAGATCCAGGGTCCTGGGTCCCCAACGCTCCTGACGGACCCGGCCCCACTGATCCTCGATCTCATGGAGAGCAGCGAGCAGATCCTCGGCCGAAAGGGTCGTCTCGATCAATGCCACCGCGTTGAGATACGCATCCTGGTCCGGTCCTCCCACAGGAACGGTCTCATAGAGCGATGACACCTCGAGCAATGTCCCTACCCGGCGCAGCCCGTCAAGTCCCACACGGAGAAGCCCGAGCCGATCGCCAACGTTCGATCCGAGCCCTATCGCCGCCCGGACCACAACGTCTAATCCCGGTCTCTGCGAACCGTCACTGCCACGTCGGCAAATCCGACCGCGATGGGGGCTTGGGGCTTGTGGACCGTCGCCACAACGGCCTTGACCCGGGCATCTTCGAAAACGCTCTCCGCCACCCTGGTGGCGACCCGTTCGATCAGATCCCAACGTTCGGATGCCACTACGTCATGGATTCGCTGAGCCAGCAACCCGTAGTCGACGGTCTCTGCCAGATCGTCGGAAGCCCCGGCAGCCGACAGGTCAAGCCTCAGCTCGATGTCGACTACGAAGCGCTGACCCTCTTTCTTCTCCTCCGCCAGCACCCCGTGGTACCCGAAGACCTCGATGCCGGTGATCCTGATGGAGTCATGTCTCATTTCTGGCTCAAAGCTCAAAGCCTTCAGGCTGGATCCGGGACCAGCGCCCGTCCCTCCGGTCCCAAAGGCCGCTTCAAGATCTCCTGCACCAGAGCGACCGCCATGATCGGCTGGGCAACCATCCCCGACCAGACCAGGTATCCCGCCAACAGACCCCCGAGGCTGTCATCAATGACCTCTCGATGGATGAGAACCTTTCCACCTGGTTCCCCGAGCGCCTTGTGGAGCGCTTTGAACACCCGCTCCACATCGCCTTTGCTCGGCTCGTCCAAGATGGCCACCTGGCAAACAAGCAGGCCCGCGTCCCGGTAGGCCTGAAGGTTCTGATTTCCAGGGAGGAGGGTGATAACGGAAGTCATGCCGGCGTCACGCTTGAGCCAGCTGATCTCTTCTTCTCTTCGTATTTTCCGATGCTGAAAGCCGTATCCCCCGATCCTCTCGGATACAGCCAGGCGTTCAGCGATAACCCAGGTAAAACCCCGAGGCTTGAGTCCTGTGATGAGCGTCACCCTCCCGATCCACGCACGATAGCGAAGGCCAGCAGGGCCGCTTCCTTACACGCCGTCACATTGTGAACCCGCAGAATGTCGGCACCGCGCTCGATGGCGAGAGCGACGCTTACGGCAGATGCCAGATCGAGGTCTTCTGGTGAGGTCCGGCCGGTGACCTTCCCGAGGAAGGTCTTGCGTGATGTCCCCACCAGCAGCGGATACCCCAGGTCGGCGAGCACCCCCAGGTCCCGAAGCAAAGCGAGGTTGTGGTCGATGGTCTTTCCGAATCCGATCCCTGGATCGATGGCGATGCTTCGCCTTTCAACGCCGGCCGCCTCAGCGACGGCGGCTCGCTCGACGAGAAACCCCGACACTTCGGCGACGACATCGTCATAGCGCGGCTCCGCCTGCATGGTCCGCGGGTTTCCCTGCATGTGCATCACGACCAGGCCGGCTTCCTGATCCGCTACCACCGCCGCCATGTCGGGATCGCCAAGGGCGGTCACATCGTTGACGATGACCGCTCCCGCCTGGACCGCGCTGATGGCCACCGAAGCCTTCGAGGTGTCGATCGATACCAGAACTCCTGCGGCAGCCAATCCCTCCACCACCGGCAGCACTCGTCGAAGTTCTTCTTCCGCCGGCACCGGGTCGGCACCGGGTCGGGTCGACTCTCCGCCAACGTCGATCAGATCGGCACCCTCGCCGATCAATCGCAAGCCATGCTCGATCGCCTCGCGAGCACCCTTGTAGTGGCCTCCATCGCTGAAGGAGTCGGGGGTCACGTTGACGACACCCATGATCCGCGGGCGATCGAGCAGAAATTCGACTCCCCGGAGCCGCCAGCTTCTCGACGTCCCCGACGGGCTCATCTCTGCATCAACTCATCTGCCATGCATTAGGGCGATGGCCTCAGCCCTGGTGGTGGGGTTGGTGGCAAGAGTGCCGCGTACCGCCGAGGTCACAGTGATGGCTCCGGGTTTTCGGACCCCTCGCATCGACATGCAGAGATGTTCGGCCTCGATCACGACCATCACCCCTAAGGGGTCGAGACGGTCCATCAACGAGTCAGCCACCTGGGCGGTAAGCCGCTCCTGCATCTGGGGACGGCGGGCAAATCCCTCTATCAATCGCGCCAGCTTCGACAGCCCCGTGACCCGGCCCTGAGGGATGTAGGCAACATGTGCCTTCCCATGGAATGGCACCAGGTGGTGCTCGCAACTGGAGTAGAACGGAATATCGCGCACCATCACGATCTCCTGATAGTGCTCATCCCCGAAAAAGGCGTCGACCAGGTCGCCCGGATCGCGGTTGATGCCGTCGAATATCTCGGCGTACATCCGGGCAACTCGCTGCGGTGTTTCCCGGAGACCTTCTCTCTCGGGATCCTCGCCGATCGCGATCAGGATGCGCCGGACCGCCTCTTCGATGGCCGGGAGATCGACTTGGTCCATATCGACTTGATCCATCGGCCCAACCGGCTTGGAATCAGGAGCCAGGAGCGTCGGCCGGCTTGAGACGTGGCAAGGCCCGCGGCTTGCGGCTGGGAGTCTTCTCCTCGTTCACCGAATCCTCATCCACGGCGACCGCGGCCGCCACTCCGGGTTCGGCGAGCTGGGGCTGGGACGGTGGCCGAATCCGCAGACTGCCATCGGGATCGTGCTCCCACTTGGGAACATCGGAGAAGATCTGTGCGACCTCGTCCGTTCCCACGGTCTCCTTGTCTAAAAGGATCGTCACCATCCGCTCCATCGCCGCCGCGTGAGCCGCCAGGATGACCCGCGCCTCTTCGTGGGCGGCATTGATCATCCTCCGAACCTCTTCGTCGATAAAAGCGGCAACCTCATCGGAGTAGTCCTGCTGGCGGCCGTAATCGCGACCCAGGAAGACCTCGGAAGATGCGTGACCGTATTGCATGGGTCCGAGCTTGTCGCTCATCCCGAACTCCATGACCATCCGCCGGGCGATCTGGGTTGCCTTCTTTATGTCATCGGCGGCCCCTGAGGTCGGATCGGCAAAGATCAACTCCTCGGCGGTCCGGCCACCAAGCAACATCGCCAGTTGGTCGACCAGTTCGGAACGACGGACCAGGTACTTGTCGTGGGTTGGCAGGGCGAGGGTGTGGCCAAGGGACCGACCGCGGGCCACGATCGTGATCTTGTGAACAGGATCTGTCATCGGCAGCGCCCAACCCACCAGGGCATGCCCGGTTTCGTGATAGGCGATCAGGCGACGTTCTCCCTCGGTAATCACCCTGGTCTTGCGCTCGGGGCCGGAGATGACCCGATCGATTGCCTCTTCCATCTCCACCATGGAGATCTGGGTCTTACGGGTTCGGGCCGTCAGCAGAGCGGCCTCGTTGATCAGGTTGGCGAGGTCGGCGCCAGTGAAGCCCGGCGTTCGGCGGGCAATAACCCCGAGCTCGACGTCGGGACCCAGGGGCTTGCCCTTGGAATGGACTTTGAGAATCCCTTCGCGCCCACCGATGTCGGGAGCATCGACCACGATTTGTCGGTCGAAGCGGCCCGGGCGGAGTAGTGCCGGGTCAAGGATGTCCGGCCGGTTGGTGGCGGCGATGACGATCACGCCGTTGTTGGTGTCGAATCCGTCGAGTTCGACCAGGAGCTGGTTGAGGGTCTGCTCACGCTCGTCGTGACCGCCACCGAGGCCGGCGCCGCGATGACGACCGACGGCATCGATTTCGTCGATGAAAACGATCGCTGGTGCATGGCTCTTGGCCTGCTCGAACAGATCACGAACCCGGGAAGCGCCGACTCCAACGAACATCTCGACGAAGTCGGACCCGGAAATGGAGAGGAAGGGGACTCCGGCCTCACCGGCCACGGCCTTGGCCAGGAGGGTCTTGCCGGTTCCAGGAGGCCCAAAGAGAAGGACGCCCTTTGGGATCTTGGCACCGAGGGAGCGGTACTTGTCGGGGTTCTGGAGGAAGTCCTTGATCTCCTCGAGTTCCTCGATCGCCTCGCTCAGCCCGGCTACGTCGCTGAAGGTGGTCTTGGGTTGTTCCTTGGTGACCATTCGGGCGCGGGCTTTCCCGAACTGCATCACCCTGTTCCCACTCCCCTGCATTTGCATGAAGATGAAGATCATGAACCCGAGCAGGAAGACCCACGGCAGCAGGCTTATCAGAATTGCCCAGAGCCCGTCGGGTTGGTTATTGACCTCGTAGAAGACGCCCTGATCTCTCAGCAGGTCGTTGAACTCGCCTTCCCAGCCATCGGCGTAGTCGGCCACGACGTCGAAGCGGCCGGCGGGGAGCGTCGAACCGACCAGACGACCCTGTACCTGATTGGTCCGGGAGAGTATCTCAACAGCCTCGATTTCCTCGCGGTTGACCTGGTCGAGGAAGCGGGTGATGGTGATGTCGCGGGGCTGGCCGATCTGATCGAACCAACGTTGAGCGAGCAGCGCCAGGGCCAGAATGGCTATGGCGTAGATGGCAAGAGTGCGAAGGGTGCGGTTCACGTCTGAGTGGATGCTACGCGACGCGTGGCCCTACTGGAACCTGTCGGTGCTGGGCTATTTGCCACCGACCGGCTTCTATTTCCCACCGACCGGCTCCTGTTCCCACCGACCGGCTCCGCG
>CAZPIZ010000036.1:9669-13155 GCA_964586615.1 uncultured Acidimicrobiaceae bacterium
CCTGTTCCATATCGGCCTGATTCATGTCGGCTTGACGGACCGGCAGCTTGACAACGAAGCGGGCGCCCAGACCTCCTTTGACACGACCCACCTCGACTGGGCCTTCCTCGACGAAAACCGAACCACCGTGCGCTTCAACCAGACCTCTCACCACATAAAGGCCTATCCCGGCTCCGGCCCGGTCCCTATCGCCACTCTGATATGGGCCGCCACCCGAATACGGGCCGCTCGAAAGGCGGACAAAGCGGTGGAACACCCGTTCCCGGTCGGCCACCGGCACCCCGGCGCCCTCGTCTGCGACAGATAGAACAGCCTCGGAACCGTCGCCGCCTACGTCGACAGTGATGGTTCCCCCATCGGGGCTGTGGCGGACGGCGTTGTCCAACAGGTTGGCCAGCACTCGATGAAGCTTGAGGAAATCGCCCTCAACCATGACGTCTCCGTGGTGGACCAACCTGAAGTTGACATGGGGATGGCGAACCCCCCACGGCTCCACGGCCTGGCGAGCCATCCTCACCAGGTCGA
This sequence comes from uncultured Acidimicrobiaceae bacterium, assembly GCA_964586615.1. Classification (GTDB taxonomy): domain Bacteria; phylum Actinomycetota; class Acidimicrobiia; order Spongiisociales; family ZC4RG35; genus DATEEG01. The sequence goes on from CAZPIZ010000036.1 coordinate 10,195, forward strand.
TCGGCTCTCGATCAAGATTGGGACCGCCCTGCTCTACCAGTCCGAAATCGAGGAGCTGGTTGAGGAGCTCGACCAAACGTTGGGCCTCCTTGCGGATATAGGCCACGGCCTCTCCTGCGGTGGGATCGGAGGCGACCGAGTCGAGCTCGGCAAGGACGGCTGCGAAGCCGGCGATCCCCGTAAGAGGCGCCCTCATGTCGTGACCGACCCCGATAAGAAAAACGAGACGGTCGGCCAGCATCTTCTCGATCTCGGAGCGGGTGCGGCTCAACCCGGATCACCCTCCATCACACCGATATAGGGAAGGTTTCTATAGAGCCCGGCGTAGTCAAGCCCGTAACCGATCACGAACTCGGGCCCTATCCGAAAGCCGACGTATTTGACATCGAGCGGAACTCGCTGGATGCCTTCCTTCAAGAGGAGGGTTGCCACCTGCAACGACGCCGGTCGTCTCACCGACAACGATTTCAGCAGATAATTCAGGGTGAGTCCCGAGTCGATGATGTCCTCGACGATCAGAACATTGCGTCCCGCTATCTCCTGGTCGAGATCCTTGAGGATTCGAACCACGCCAGACGTCTGGGTGGAGGCGCCGTACGACGAAACCGCCATGAAGTCGAACTCGACGGGTAGATCGATCGACCGGGCCAGATCGGCCATCACCATAAACGCGCCTTTGAGAACCCCGACCATCAGAAGATCTTGACCCTGAAAGTCAGCGGTGATCTGGCGACCCATCTCCGCCAGCTTGTCGCTGATCTCCTCCGATGAGATCAGTTGTCTCAATGCCGCCAAGTCATGTCCATGAGAGGGCCGAAAGGTAGCGGTGCCCGCACCCATCAATCCAATTTGGCCAATCAATCCAATTTGGCCATCAAACCAACCGATCATCCAATTGGGAGATCTGGAGCCACGGTCCCGAGCGCTCGACTCGAAGTCTCCCGGTGAGCTCGGTCGCCCTGGCATGACCGCTCACCACGGCCCAGACCCGATCAGCTTCGCCCCGATCGAGCCCGTACCCCTCCCGCAGCCGGCGCACAACCAGACGCAAGGAGCGCAGCGCCTCTTCGGGTCCCATCGCCCACAGGATCCCGGCCGGGGCCCGCCATCCGCCTTCAAAGGCTTCGCCGACCTCGGGGCCGGTGAGGTTGGCCTCGGAGATCGCGCGGGCGGCTACGGCCAGGTGTCTGCGCACAGCGGGGTTGAACTCGGCCTCGAGGTGAGGAATGAGCTGAAGACGAATCCGATTGCGAAGCGGACCCAGGTCGAAATTGGTTGGATCATCCATCCAGGGCAGGTCGGCCAGCGTTGCCAGTTCTCTGGTTTCCGATCTGGTGACGTCCAGCATGGGCCGGGCGATGTGGTCCCTCCGGGAGGGGATACCGGCGAGGCCGCCCACACCGGAACCCCGCAAGAGATTCGCCAACACCGTTTCGGCCTGGTCGTCGGCGGTGTGAGCGGTCAGAACCCACTCTTCATGGCCGCGAACCGAAGCCAGAGCGCGGTATCGGGCGATCCGGGCCTCATTCTCGGTGAACCTCTCGAGGGTCACCGAGAGAACATCGATGGGAACGGAGAGGGCGCCGGCGACCGCCCGGGCCGCCTTCTCGAGAACATCGGAGGCAGGCAACCCGTGATGGACGTATACCGCCCGAACCGGGGCCATCCGGGCGGTGAGCCAGGCAAGAGCGGCCGAGTCGGCTCCACCAGAAAGTGCGATCACCCAATGACCCCCGGGCAGGTCGAGTCGTTCGGCGACCGATGAGGAGAGGACCTCTAGGCGGCGCGTTGCAACCATTGGGTGGGTTGCTCGATCTCGGCCAGGGTGGGCAACCACTCGGGTCCCAGCCAGGCTTTGTCGAGGGTCGACCATCCCGCTTCCTTCTCCACCACAGCGATGAACTTCTCCCCCAATTCGTACTGCCGCATCTTCATCTCCATCCCGGTGAGACGAAAGAAGGCGGCCGTACGGGGATCGCTCCGCCGGGCCTTCAGGATCGACGACATCCGCATCTGGGTTGATAGAACCCGACCCCCGATCCGATCCATGACCACATGACCATGCCCTTCGAGAAGCGACATCAGGGCTTGCACCCTGTCGATCGCCTGACGCTGCTCGGGGGTGGCCAGCAAGCCGAGCAACCCGGTGTCGTCGATGAGCGGCCGTCCCTGCCGCCCGGCCTTGACCATTTCGGCCACCAGGCGGGCGATCCGTCCCGGCGTTGGGGTGGCCGACCCGACTAGCTCCGTGACCAGGCTCAAGAAGTAGTTGCGGAGCCAGGGCACGCCTACGAACTGGGCGCGATGGGTGGCTTCGTGAAGTGCGATCCAGAACCGAAAGTCGGCCGGTTTGAACTGCTGCTGACGTTCCATACCGAGCACGTTGGCGCCCACCACGGCGACAACGTCGCCCCGGTCACCGGTCGGCAAGACGAGCTCATACTGGCCGAGCACCCGGCGGGCGAGGAAGCCAAGCAACGCACCGGTCTCGATAGCCACAACTTGGCGGGCCACGACCGCTGGCGCACCCTTCGAGCCGGACTCTTCCAGCTTTTCGGCGATCTTGGACTCGAGAGGCGCCAGCAGATGAGAGAAGGTGGCCAGGTTGCGTTTGGCCCAGTCAGCCCTGCTGACGACCATGACGTCGGGATCACCCGGAGTGCTGAGACCGGTTTCGTCGGTCACCATCGCCGCCGCCCGTTTGAAGGTGTCCGGCAGCGTGCGTCGGAGCTGGACGGTGTGATAGGTATCGGCCAGTGGATAGGTGCCGGCAACCCGGGTGGCCACCGGCGCCGCCAGCGACCAATTGATCGTGCTGGTGGACCCGTCGCTCACCGGACGATGCGGTAGCGGTTGCGCACGACCCTCGTGAAGTACTGGATGACGGTGGCGATCACAACCAATACGGCCAGAGCCAGCAGAGTCGGAATGAAAAACCGGTAGGTCCAGTCGGGATTGGTC
>CAZPIZ010000037.1:0-2136 GCA_964586615.1 uncultured Acidimicrobiaceae bacterium
TCTAGGAGGGCTCTAGAGAACTTCCTGACAAGCCTCTACCCAGGCGAGATTCACGACATCATCGAGAACCCGGTAACGCTCTGCCAGATTGGTGAGGATTCGGTGGAGTATCACCCGTGTTCCTACCGGGGTGAGCCAAGCCGGTTCCAACCGGGGCTGGCCTCCCATGGATTCGGCAACCAGGCTGGCCGCTTCGTCGGCACCGATTGCTTCTCCGAAATGAAAAGGATCTACTAGCTGGCCACCGGCATAGACCAGGAAGTGACCGGGGAGGCCGACCCCTTCTACCTCGATTCCCGCCCGTCGACCGACCTCGATCCAGATAGCCGAGACGATGATGGGAAGCCCCCGTCGGCTATCGAGGACCTTGTGCAGAAAACCGTTGTCGATCTTGTCGTACTCCTCGGTGTTGCCCCCGATGCCTTCCCTGATCGACACGACCCGCCTGATGGCCAGGTGAGTTGAGCCGTTGACGTCGGCGGCCATACGGTCCAGGCGGCCGAGGTATTCGAAACCGTCAAGATCTGGATCGACAAAAGTTCCCAGGAGCAGGCAGGCTTCGGCCAGGCGATCGGAGGCGGCAAGCTGGGGAAGACGTCGAACGCGATGAGCGATGCCAGCAGAAGTCATTGACTTTTCAAGTTAGCCGAGGGCGGTTCCAGATCGGAGGTTCGAGGCCGGGCTTGAGGTTGAGGCAAACGCGCTCGGTCGAGACAATCCACCCGCCGCGGGGGTTCTCGCACCCCCCTCGCTCACCCCTCGAACCCGAACCGGTCCAACATTTCCGGGCGCTTCTGCCAATCCGGCTCGACCTTAACCCTGAGTTCGAGATGAAGGCGGGTGGCGAGCATCGCCTCGAGTTCGGCCCGGGCCTCGCTTCCGGCCTCGCCCAGCATCTCACCCCGCTTCCCGATCACAATCCCCTTCTGCGACTCCCGTTCGACCAACAAATCGGCAGTTATGCGAACGACATTGCCCTCATCCTCCATAGAGGTCAGCCGGACATGGAGCGAGTGAGGGAGTTCGTCCCGAAGACGACCAAGAAACTTCTCCCTGATGATCTCGGCGATGAGAGCCTCCTCCGACTGATCGGAGGCCATGTCAGGCGGAAACAGTGCCGGACCCTGCGGAAGGCGAGAGCTCAACTCCGACTCCAATGCTTCGGTTCCCTCACCCTTCAGAGCGCTGATCGGCACATAGGCGTCGAAATCCCAATCGCTGGCCTTCGTCAATTGTGGGATCACCTGGTTGTGACCGGCCCGATCGATCTTGTTGATCGCCAGCACCACGGGGGTGCCGGCATCGGTCACTCGCTTTGCGATCAGTCGATCACCGGGTCCGACCGGTTGCGTGGCATCGATCACGAAACAGATCACATCTGCCTCGGCCAGACTGCCGTAAACCAGGCGGTTGAGACGATTTCCCAGCTCGGCCTTCGGCTTGTGCAAACCCGGGGTGTCCATGACCACCATCTGCCACGAGCCATCGCCTGCGTTCACAACGCCCCGGATGATTGACCGGGTGGTTTGTGGCCGGATCGAGGTGATCGAGACCTTTTCGCCAACCAGGCGGTTTACGAGCGTCGACTTTCCGACGTTGGGCCGCCCAACTAAGGCGACAAGACCGCACCTCAACGATGCCTCAGTCGCCGGTCGCAACCGGTTGGGCAGGGCGAACGATGACTTCGGCGACCCGCCGGCCCTGGACCCGCACCACTTCGAACACCAGCCCGTTGACTGCAAATTGCTCGCCTGGTTCGGGCACCCTCCCGGCAAGGCCGAGTACAAGCCCCCCGACCGTGTCCCACTCATCGTCAGGCAGGTCGATCAAAAGCAGGTCCTCCAACTCGGCAACGTCGGTTCGGGCGTCGACAATCAACGAGCCGTCGTCATTGACCCGGATCAACTGCTCTTCGCTGTCGTGCTCATCGGTTATCTCCCCGACCAGTTCTTCGAGCAGATCCTCGATCGACACCAGGCCGGAGATATCGCCAAACTCGTCGATGACGACCGCCAGGTGGGCCTTGGACGACTGCATCTCCCGGAGAAGATCCGATGCCCGTTTGGTCTCGGGCACGAACAGGGCCGGTCGGGCAAAGTCTCCGACCTCGGTCACTTCCTGACCGGCGGCGTGGGC
>CAZPIZ010000037.1:2236-12864 GCA_964586615.1 uncultured Acidimicrobiaceae bacterium
GGGCCGGTCGGGCAAAGTCTCCGACCTCGGTCACTTCCTGACCGGCGGCGTGGGCACCGAGAACGTCTTTGGTGAGGACCACTCCGACGACGTCCCCGTCGGGACCATCACTCAGGGGGAAGCGGGAGAAACCATGCTCTGCGGTCAGGGCAGCCAACGAAGCGACATCAGCGTGACGGTCGACCGTGATCATGTCGGCGCGGGGAACCATCACCTCGCGGACGATGGTGTCGGTGAATTCGAGGACGGAGTCGATCAACTCCCGCTCCTCCTCGTCTTCACCGTTGTCGCCCGACGCGGTCGAGTCCGGCTCACCCCCCGGTACGTCTTCGGCAACGAATTCATTGGCGGCCCGCCCCCATCGCATGGTGATCGCCAGGAGAGGAGCCAGGCGGTAGGCAAGGGTCCTCGACCGGGCTCGGCCGAACCCCCGAGCCAGGTAGTCGCCGATCAACCAGATCATCAACACCAGAGCAAGAAGGGACACCACCAGGGCGCCTCCGGTGACACGACGGGTCACCAGCCACGCGGCCGGCACGGCCGCGGTCAGCAAGAGGACCGAGTGAACGGCGTTGATCGATGGATGGATCGAATCCCGGTCCTCAAGCAATTTGGCGATCCGATAGGCGCCCTTGTTGCCCTCAGCCGAGTCTCGAAGGGCGTCGGCTCTCGGAGTGCGGAGAGTGGAGGTGAGTCCGGCCCGAAGCGCCGCCGCCAGGCCGAGCGCCGCCACCGACAACACCAACGCGAGAATCATCGCCTGCTCCTTCCCTGGCTGGCGAGGATGTCCCTCTCGCGGTCTTCCATCAATTCGGCGTCAGCATCGTCTTGATGGTCGTAACCAAGCAAATGCAAGATTCCGTGGGCGACCATCAAGGCCATCTCATCATCCACCCCGACCCCGTACTGCCCGGCCTGGCGTCGTACGTAGTCCGGAGCGATAACGATATCGCCGATCAACACCGGCGGGCCATCGGGCTCAGAGAACGGCACGTCCCCGGGTCGAAAGGCCTCAACCGGAAATGAGAGGACATCGGTCGGGCCGCTCTTACCCAGGGCGCGAGAATTCCACGACGCCATCTCGTGATCCTCGACGAGAGTGATCGATAGCTCTGCCTGGGACGGAAAGCCCTCAGCAGACAATACGGCCTCGCCTACCCGGCGTAAATGCTCGGGGTCGACCCCAGAGGAAGGATGTTCGTCGGACACCAGCACGGTCATCGGTCGACCATCACCACCTCAAGATCCCGGGAAGTTCGGATAGGCGATGCGCTGGTGATAGTGCCCGACAAGCGCTTCGAGAAATGCCCGCCGGGCCTTGGTCAGCTGGGCCAGCGTGATAGCGCTCTCGGAAAGCTGACCGTCGTTGACCTTCTCGTCGACCACCCGGTTGACCACCTTCTCAATCGCCTCGGCCGTCGGTTCCTCGTCACGGAACACAGCCCGACAGGCAGCTTCGAGGGAATCAGCCAGCATGACAATTGCCATCTCGGCAGTTCGGGGCTTGTGCCCGATGTGCCGGAAGTCGTTGGGATCGACCCCCTCGTCGCCATTGGCCCGACGCGCCTTCTCATAGAAATAACGCATGATCCCATCCCCGTGGTGGGTCACGATCCCCTCGGCCACCTGGGTCGGGATCTTGTATTTCCGGGCAAGCTCGACTCCGTCGGTGACGTGCCGACGAATCATCTCTACCGATTGCCTGGGATCGAGATCATCGTGGGGGTTCTGGGCCCCGAACTGGTTCTCGATGAAATAAGTGGGGTTCTGGGTCTTCCCGAGATCGTGGTAATAGGCCGCTGCCCGCGCCAGAAGTGGATCGGCACCGACTGCCCTGGCGGCGGCGTCGGCCAGGGTTCCGACCATGAGCGAATGGTTGAAAGAGCCGAAGGCCTTCTCCTGAAGAAGGACCAGAGCATCGTGGTTTCGGTCCGTCAACTCGAGCAGTCGGAGGCTGGTGGTGATGTCGAACGCGGATTCGAGGAACTGAAGAGCAGCCAGGCCGAGCAGGGCCGTCAAGAGCGACACGCCCAACGCCAGGGCGGCGGATTGTCCAACCGAAAGAGCAGCCGTGACCCAGCTCTCCTGATCGGCGTTGGTGTGGAAGAACCACGCAACCGCCGCGGCGATGCCGGCCGCGGCCACAGCCGAGGACAGGACCGCTTTTCGATAGGAACCTCGAGACGACAGAGACGAAACGAATCCCACCGGGACCATGGCCGACAAGAGCCCGTAGGTGGCCACCCCCGGGTCCCTGGTCCCGGCGGCAGCGAGAACTGCAATCACAAGGGCCATGAGAGCCGCCACGCGGGAGTCGAACAAGACCGCCGCCATCAGCCCGAAGACGACCCCCGGAAGGACGTACCAGGCGGCAGTTTCGCCAACTCCATCCTGTACTTCGATCGTGAGCCGGACCGCCCCGGCCGCCAGGACGATCAGCAACCCCAGAAGAGCTGCAATCCGAGGCCTGGTCCAGAAGTCCGGTCGGAACCGGGCCAGATAGAAGCCGAGCGTCGCCACCATTGCGGCCATTACCGCCAACAGCCCACCCGACTGGCTTCCCTGAGATGCCGACACCGCACCCGTGGCGAAGATGGCGGCGATATCGAGCTCCTTCAATTCGCTGCCTTGGGGGGCGATGGTCTCGCCGGCCTGGTAGGACACCTCGATCTCGCCTACTGCCCCCCGGGCCTCATCGCGGGCGGCTTCGGTGGCCTGAGGATCCAGGACGTAGTTGGCCCGGATTGCCCAGTAGGCGAGATCGGCCGCCACCGACCGAGCGGTTTCGTCGGGAACACCCCCAATCACGACGATGGGGGGCTGAGTGAGAAAATCGTCTCGGACCTGACTGAGATTGTCGTTGGTCACCTGGTTACCGAAGGCGGTTTGCAGCTTGTTGCTGGCTGCGTCGATGACCGCCTCTACGACAGGTTGCTCAGCCAGGGCTTGCCGAACTACGTCTTCGGTGGCGAAGAACGCCAGGTTCTGAAGCGTTGCCGGTTCAAGCCCCGGAAAAGCCGCCTCGAGGTCGGCAACCTGTGCTTCCTGGGACCGCACGGCCGGCCGGAAACCCACCGCGACCGCCTGACAGGCATCCTCGGTGCACTCGAACTGCTGCAAAGCGTTGGAGGTCGACTGGGTCAGATAACGGGGAAAGTCTGGATCGGACGGATCAACGGACACACCGAGGAGGCCAGGGTTCACCTGCGCGGTCCAGGTTCCGTCGGCCTGGGTCTCCGCCATCCCGACCCGATTTCCGAACGAGTCGTAGATGTAGAGGGTCATCGACCTCAGCCCCTGATCGGCCCGGCGGCCTTCGGCGGTCTCGGCGTAGACCCCGTCGCCGTCGACATCGAGGTACACACGACCCGTGGCTGAGAGCAAGGCGGCGGGAGCGGTAGTGGACACGTTTTCGGTGGCTCCGGTCGTCTCCGTCGTCGTCGGAGCTACGACCTCGGGTTCCACCAGGACCGGGACCGGCGCGGTTTCGTCGATGGCTGACTCGGTGACGGAGGCGAGCAATTCGTTGAGTTGACCAAAAGAGGCATTCTCGGCATTGGCGTCCTGGCGCAGCACGTCGTCGACGTCGGCGGCTGCCTCTTCTTGAAGCTTTTCCGTTTCGATCCGATCGACCACCGTATTGGCGTAGCGAGCCACGTAGTCACGGCTTGCGATCTGTCCGGCCGCCAGGTCGATGGTCTCCGATTCACCCAGAGACAACAGGCCCCAGGCGCCAACCGTGGTGGCAAGGAAAATGAAGAACCGGACAACGTTGAGGCGCTTCATTGCGGATCCGAGTCGAAACGGGCGTAAGCATCGACGATGGCTGCAACGATCCGGTGCCGAACCACGTCTTTGCTGGTCAACTCGATGAAAGAGACTCCGGGGATGCCTTTGAGGATCCGTCGCACCGTTTCGAGACCGGACGGCCGCTGGGCGGGTAGATCGGTCTGGGTGGTGTCCCCCGTGATGACCATCTTGGAATTGAAGCCCAATCTGGTCAGGAACATCTTCATTTGCTCCGGCGAGGTGTTCTGAGCCTCGTCCAGGATCACACACGCGTCGTTGAGGGTGCGTCCTCGCATGTAGGCGAGTGGTGCGATCTCGATCGTTCCTCGTTCGGTCAGGCGGGCGGTCTCCTCCGGACCAATCATGTCCCAGAGGGCGTCATAGAGCGGCCGTAGATAGGGATCGATCTTGGCGAAGAGGTCACCGGGCAGATAACCAAGCCTCTCCCCCGCCTCTACCGCCGGACGGGTGAGGATGATCCGTCGCACCGCCCCGACCGTGAGCGCCTCAACTGCGGCCGCCATCGCCAGATAGGTCTTTCCGGTTCCGGCCGGCCCGATTCCAAAGGTGACGGTGTTGTCACGGATCGCCTGGATGTAACGGTGGTGGCCATGGGTCTTGGGGCGTACAAGCTTGCCTCGTCCAACCGTCAGCCCGTCCGAAAGGATGACGGCGGGACTTGGTACGGCCTCACGCACCATCTGCACGATCTGCTCGACCCGTTGGGTGTCGAGGGTCTGGCCCTCCTGGACCAATTGGAGCAGCTCGCCCAGGACCCGCCGGGCCTCGTCGACCTCGGCGGCCGGCCCCGACAGGGAAACCTCATTGCCGCGCGCCACCATCACCACCTGAGGGAACGACATTTCCACAGACTTGAGGTGGATATCGCCCTGCCCGAGCAAGTCGAGCATCAGGTGGTTCGAGGGGACGCGCAGGCGTTCTTCGACGAGGTCCGGGGTCACCGCAAAAACGCAGGTGGATACAAGACTGAAATACTAATGGGGGCAGCCTGATAGCCGGTCAAAGCTCAGCCCGGGGGCCAGAGCAAGCGCCTACCGGCAAGCAAGTGCAAATGCAGATGAAACACACTCTGGCCACCGTTTTCGCCCACATTGGTGACCAGTCGCCAACCTTTGGCAAATTCCGGGGACGAGGTCGCGATCTGCCGTGCCACCCGCAAAAGGTCGATCCAGATAGCGCTTGGTTCCGGACCGTCTACTTCGAGGTCGGCCACGGAGTCGGCGACGTGTTCTTTGGGAATGATCACAACGTGCTGGGGAGCGCCGGGGTTGATATCAAGAAAGGCCAGGACCCGGTCGGTCTCGGCGACCCTGGTGGAGGGGATCTCTCCTGCCACCACCCGACAGAACATGCAGTCAGGTTTCATTCCTGTTCGTTGATAGCCCGTCGCACAGTTGCCCGGTCGGAGCGGACCAGAGCGGCCAGAACCTCGAGATCGCTCTGACGCACGGTGAGATCACCGTCCGACGATCTCCGGCGCAACTGAATCGCCGAGAGGAAACGATCGATCGCCTCCGAGACGCTCGGATCCGCCGTGCCCATGGCGTCGATGTCGATCACAGTCTGCTGCTGATCGGCCTCATCGCCCGACGGGATGAGTTGGGCCACGTCGACTGCATAGATCTGGGCAAGTCGGTACAAACGCTGCACCGAGATCGAGCGTTCTCCCCGCTCGTAGGCCCCCAGCACCGAGGACTTGAACTCGTTGCCGGACGTTCGCTCCACTTCGTGAAGCGACCAACCTCTTCGCCGGCGAGCCGCCCGAAGGCGCTCACCCAATGCGCTATCAAATTCATCCAATTTGTATCAGCCCTTCTACCCCGGCGTTCACGTTACCACGGAGAGTGGCCAGAACGCAGGGGGGCATCGGACCTATTCCACCGGGGACTAGACAGTTTCCCCATGGACTAGTCAGTTCAATATGGCGGCCTAAAGAACCATGACTCAGTGACGGGATCGGTTCCCCATTTCTCAGGTAGGGCGTTGGCTGCGGAAGAGCCCTGCGGCCAGGATGGCAGCCGTCTCCACTCGGAGAACGGTGCGCCCCAGCCCGAACCGGGGAGCCCCTTCGGGAATCTCGCCCGGAGCCCAACCGCCTTCAGGCCCGATGGCGATCGTCAATTGGCCCGGTACTGGCCCCCGGGGTTCGGCGGCACCGCGATCGGCGAACCACACACCCCCGGGCTCGAGCGCTCCTACCTCACGCCAACCGGGCGATACCTCCGTGAGCCAGGCACCCCGGCTCTGTTCCAATGCACCGATGGCCCAGGCAATCGTTCTCGATTGGCCCGGCAGCCGCCCGGTACCGAAGCGAGTACGAAGGAAGACGATCCGACGAACTTCGAGCTCTCCGAGCTTTTCGAGCATGAATCGCAGCCGATCCTTGTCGTGAGGAGGCGCAACGGCCATGGTGATGGAGACGGAAGGAGGCGGCAGAAAGTGCTCCTCACCTCGGAGCACAGAGCTATCGGCCAGACGGCCCTCTCCGATGTGACCGGCACCATCCGTGTAAGTCACGATCGTCCCGGAATCAAGTCGCAGAACCTTCAGGAGATGATGGGCTGCGGTCGTGGTCATCGGGACCACATTGTCCGGCCACGGCTGCGGCAGGTAGAGATGGGGGGTGTGACCCACTTACCGGCTTCGGCGGCGTTTGCCAGTCGGCCCAGCCGGTCGCTCCCCGCGAAGCTGGGCGAAGCTGCGAAGTGCTTCTTCCTCCTCACGGCTGAGGGAAGTCGGTATTTCGACCTCAGTTAGGACCAACAGGTCCCCGCGCCCTCTCCGGCCAAGATGAGCTGTACCGAGACCCGACATTCGGAACACGGTCGACGGTTGAGTGCCGGGAGGGACCTCAAGAGCCTCGGTGCCACCTTCCAGCAGTGGGATCTCGACCTTGATCCCAAGGGCTGCTTCGGCCATACCCACCTGGAGACGGTGGATCAGGTTGTCACCTTCTCGTACGAAGTCATCGCTGGGCCTGGTCCTGATCTCGACGTGGAGGTCGCCGGCCACTCCCCTGCGACCGGGATGCTCACCACGAGCCGATAGACGAAGCCGGGTGCCGTCGGATACCCCGGCCGGGATCTCAACCCGCACTTTGCGATCGCCGGTGACGGCACCCGCTCCCCTGCAGGCCGGACAGGGCTCCGAGACAATGGTGCCATGACCGGCGCAGGTCGTGCAGGGACTTAGCGTCATCATCGTCCCCAGCAGACCCCGGCGTGCGACCCGCACGGTCCCGGCACCGCCGCAGCTCGGACATGTGACGGGTGAGGTGCCGGTCGCCGAGCCTTCTCCGCCGCAGTTCTCGCATGCCAGCTTGGTCCGGAAGGCAACCTCGGTCTCCCCACCGAACGCTGCGGTCGCCAGCTCCACTTCAACCCCGACCAGGACGTCTCGACCACGGTTGGAGGCCGGGCGCCCCCCCTGGTTGCCGAAAAACCCGCCATCACCGAAGACCGACCGGATCAGGTCGTCTAGTCCACCGAAGCCGGCGAAGAGATCACCGAAGTCGAGCGTCTCTCCACGGTCATAGGAGCGACGACGATCGTCATTGGACAGGACCTCATATGCTTCGGCGATCCGGCGGAAACGCGACTCGGCGGCGGGGTCACCCGGGTTGGCATCGGGATGACTCTCGCGGGCCAGACGCCTGAAAGCGCTTTTGATGTCTTCTGGCGATGCGTCTCGCGCCACGCCCAGATCGGCGTAGTAGTCCCTGGCCATGATCTCAGGTTAAGAGCCGATCCGGTCTTCCAATTCGCGGCCTACCCGCTCCACCGCCGAGATGGCGGTCTTGTAGTCCATCCGCATCGGCCCGATCACTCCGATCGAGCCCTCCGAGCCACCAGCCTCATAGGTCGCCGAGACCACCGCCAGGTCAACATCGTCTGACATCGGGAGCTCGGCCCCGATCCTGATCGAAACTCCGGAAGCGTGGGCGAGGAGGTTGAGAACCTCGGCCTCCCGCTCGAGCACCTCGAGCACCCGGTGGACGGAACCAAGGCTGGTCCACACCTCGGCCATCTGTCGGGCACCCCCCACGTAGACCTCGCCCCCAACGCTGGCTGCCTTCTCGAGAACAGCCAAGACCGAATCACCCATTAGACGCACCACTTCCGAACGACCCATGAACAGATCGGCCGGAACCTGAGCGGCACCCGGCTCGTGCCCGACCACGATCGGCATCAAGAGCCGTTCGGCCTCGGCCAGGTCTTCGACCTCGACCGGGTGTTCGAGACGGATCTGCTGCTGGATGACCCGCCCCCGGTCGGTGACGGCCACGACCATCGTTGCCTGGGGTCCGACACTCACCAGGTGAATCGCCCGCACTATCTCCCCGGCGGTGCGGGGCCCAATGACAACCGCCGGGTAGTGGGTCACATCGGCAAGAAGCTGTGAGGTCGCCTTGAGCAGATTGGAAAGCTCGAGCTGAACGGAAGAGAAGAAACCGGCTATCCGCGCCTGATGGGAAGAATGGAGCCGCCCCTTACCGAGATGGTCCACGTAATGGCGATAGGCGAGGGCAGTGGGCACCCGACCCGCCGAGGTGTGCGGCTGCATGACCAAACCGTCACGTTCCAGGGCGGCTAGGTCGTTGCGAATCGTGGCGGCGGAAAATGCAATCCCGGTGTGCTCGAGGATCGAACGCGAACTGACCGGTTCCCCGGTCTGGATGTGAGTCTCCACGAGTGCGCAGAGGACATCTGATCGACGTTCCTCCAACATCGCCGTCAATTTAGCAGTCCCTCGGCCAACACTTAGCACTCTGGGGGCGCGAGTGCTAAAAGCGCTCGTGCGACGTGATCGGTAAGCAGTGGCCGCTTGACCACCAAACGCCCATCGATTAGATCAACAACACCCGCGGTGGTGAGCCTGGAGCCCTCGTCGCTGGACAAGAGAGCGTTGCCCGCCTCCCCGGCTGCCACCCCTGCCACCCTCCGGATCCCGAGGAACACCCTCTCCACTTCGGCCGCCCACCCCTCAATGGCTTCTGATCCCGCCGTTGGGGAGGTCCCTCCCTCAATCGCCGCCAGATACCCGTCGAGACGACGCCGGTTGTGCGACCTGACCCTGGCCCGGAACCGGTGGGCACCCATCCCGAAGGCCAGGTACTCGCTCTGAGCCCAAACGGCAAGGTTGTACCGAACCGTGTGGCCCGGTAGGGCCCAGTTGGACACCTCGTAGCGCACCAGGCCGGCGTCGGCCAGGCGCTCACAGGCAATCTCGTAGAAGTCGGCCTGAAGATCGGGATCGGGGGCGGGCGCCCCACCGGCGACGGCCCGGCCCAGCTCGGTTCCTGGTTCGACCGTGAGTGCGTAACAAGACACATGATCCGGCTCGAGGCCGATCGCCGTGTCGAGGGTGTGGCTCCAACTGGAGACGGTTTCACCGGGTGTGCCAAAGATCAGGTCGAGGTTCACCGATCGGAATCCCGTGGCACGGGCGGTCGCCACCGCAGCAGCGATCTGGTCGGGTCGATGACGCCGGCCCAACGCGCCAAGTACCCCTGGATCGAAGCTCTGCGATCCAAACGACACCCTCTCCAATCCCTGTACCGCCAGTTCATCGGCCGTGGCGGGAGTCCAGTCTTCGGGATTGGCTTCGAGGGAAACCTCGGCCCCGGGCTCGATACCGAAACGTTCGGAAAGGGCCCGGATCAGATCACCAACGAGACGAGGTGGAACCCTGCTCGGCGTGCCCCCTCCGACATAAACCGAGGCCAGTGGTTTCCAATCGACTTCGCTCCGTATCTCCGTCGCAACCGCCTTCACGTAGCGCTCGATCAGATCGTCCCTGCCCGAAACCACGGCAAAATCGCAGTACGGGCACACCCGGGCACAGAACGGAAGGTGGACATAGGCCGCCGGCCACCGGCCGGCATGATCCGCCAGACGAACTGAGTCTGGAGAATCGGTTGCTACCCGGGTCGGGCGGGCTGAAGGGTCCTTATCCTGATCGGTCATGGATGAAGAGCTGACGCTGGTGTTTGAAATCGTTGAAGAAGGCGCCCAACCCGAGGACGTGGATCGAGCCATGCGCGGTTTACGGCGCGATCTGATCGAAATCGATTCGGTCTCGACCGAGCAGGTAGGCGGGCCCGACCTGGCGGGTGCCAAGGGCGACATAAGTCTGCTCGGGACCATAGCTGTGTCCATGATGAGTTCCGCAGTACCGGCTGTGGTCACGCTGCTCGGCCGCTGGGTCCAGGACCGGCGCCGGTGCGTCCTCAGGGTCTCGAAGGCGGACGGGACCACACTGGAGATCCCCCACACACTCGACCGTCACCAAATCGACCGAATTGTCGCCTCTCTAGTCCCAGAGTGAGGATCGACCCGAATAGAGATCGGCCGGAGTAGAGACCGCGATGACGACAACACCACGACGTCTGGGCCTGGTAGTGGCCACAACCGAGTACGACGACTCGCGACTCTCCCGGCTGGGAGCCCCACTGGCAGACGCGCTGGAGCTGGCTCGGACCCTCACCGACCAGGGTGGGTTCGAAGTGGAAACCCTGATCAACGCCGAGGCCCAGACCGTTCAGAGACGGATCGAGCGCTTCTGCAAGAGCGGCCGCCGCCACACCGACGTGCTGTTCGTGTACTTGACCGGGCACGGTGTCAAAGACGATGACGGCAACCTGTATTTCGCACTGCGTGATACCGATCGCGACCTGCTCCGAACAACCGCCCTCTCGGCCGATCTCCTAGCAGCGGTCCTCGACGAGAGCCCGGCCCGATCGCAGGTCCTGATGCTCGATTGCTGCTATTCGGGAGCCATTGCCCGAGCCCTGCGACCCAAAGGGGACGAAGACCCCG
>CAZPIZ010000038.1:0-12468 GCA_964586615.1 uncultured Acidimicrobiaceae bacterium
TATCGATCTCAAGAACGGGACCGTCCGAATCGATCAGTTCGAGACCGCCGATCCGGCCGTGGTCGGCCTGTTAACAGGCGTCGAGCAAGGTGCGGAGAGGGAGCGCCTGATCTCCGACGCCCTGTCCACCGGTGCCCGGGGCTTGATGTCGATGGGACTGGGAATCAGGGTCGAAGACCTGGAAGCTCGCATGCGTTCGGGTGCCGAAGCAGCCGCAGCCGAGACCCTCGGGCAGCTCGAGGCAGCCGTCCTCCGGGCTGCCAGGAGTCTCGAGGCTGGCATCGATCTCGGGCGATCCGACAGCCACAGCACCCGGTTTCTGGGAGAGCTTCAGTCCCTGCTGGGACCGGAAGGCCGTTTGCTGGCGGGCCTGCGGGCGGCACTCGACCCGGTTGGTGATTCACCCCTGGCCTTGGCCTTCTCGGGCATGCGCCAGGAATTGGCCCACCTTCGGGACGACATCGTCCGCAACCAGGGTCGGGAGGAAGAAGCCGTCAGGGGAACCGCCAAGGGCGTCGCTTTCGAAGATCGCCTCGATGGAACCCTTCGCCAGATCGCACGGGGTATCGGAGCGGTCGTCGAGTACACGGCACGATCCGCCGGCAACCTCTCCTCGGTGGCCGTCGTCGGCGACTACCTCCTCATATTTCCCGATGGCCAAAGGATCGTCATCGAGGTGAAGCATCAGCAGAACATTGGCCTGACCGGAAAGAACGGGATCCTGACCGAGCTCGACCGAGCGATGATCAACCGGTCGGCTCAGGCGGGCCTCTGTATCTCGGCCCTCGATGCCTATCCGGCCGAAGTCGGTGCCTTCAACGTTTATGGGAATCGGGTCCTGGTCGTGGACGACGGTGAAGGGACGATGATTGCCGCCGCGCTGCGCTGGCTGATGCAGGCTGAGGCAACCGCCCGCCCGGACACCGACCTCGACATCGGGGCGATCAAGGACGGGCTCGAGCGACTGCGGGGAACCTGTCAGCGCTTCGCAACCAGTCGATCGGCTCTCACCGAAGTCAACAAGTCCGTCAGCAAGGTCTCCGAAAGCCTCGGCGAGATGCGCGATGAGGTCCTCAACATCGTCGACGATCTCATTCGCAACCTTCGCCACGCCGCCGATCCCGATTCGGCCACTAATTCCGATCAGGCCATTAATTCTCAGGTTTGGCGGGCAGGTTGAATCCTTTCCGCTATTCGACTATTTGTAACTATCTATTGACGGCGTCGGCCGCACGACCCTCCGGGCAATCTTCGAGCAAAGGGCAGTACCTGCACCAGGGGCCGCCGCGTCGCTCGGTCCGAACCTCGGCGGCCCCGTCTCCAGACGACCAACTGGTCCTGACCGCGGTCACGAGATCGGCGATATGGCGGGCGACCATCGTCAGCTCGCCAACCGAGGGGGTTTGGCGCATGCGCTCACCGGTCTGAAGGGAAACCGCCTCAACCGCGGCGACCATCTCGCGTTTCTCCAGGGCCCATACCAGGGCATAGAACATGAGTTGTTCGATCGGTTCCCCCAGGCTTCCCGTCTTCCAGTCCCGGAGAACCGGCCCCGGTTGCTCCTCGCGAAACACCGCGTCGATCTTTCCGATCAGCTTGACCCCCTCCGACGGTTCTACCTCGAGGGTGATCTCAGCGGCCTCAAACCCCTCGGCCGGAAACAGACGGAAACGGTCATAAAGGGCGGTGGCATGCCTGATCATCTCCGTCAGCTCGGAGGGCCGGTGGATCCCGATCGCCGCCATCTTGGTGTTCAAGCCGGCTCCGATTTCCTCCCTGATTGCCTGGTTTACGTCCTCGATGGGTCCGGTGTTGAGATGGCGGGCGAAGAGCCGGTGGGCCAATGCGCCGGTGAAGCTGGCCTTCGACTCCGCCGAATAGATGCCGTGCAATCGCGCCTCGGCCTGGGCCGGACACTGCCTGAAGGAAAGGTAGGTCGTTGCCGAGATCTTGATGGCGTCACCGGCAGGGACCGGGGGGAACGAGATCACCTGACGATGGTATGAGATCGGGTTGCCCGAAAACCAGCACCCTTTCCTACAATTGACGTATTCGGGGGTCTCCAAATATCCACTGACGCGCCTGTTCAAGCACGCCGCTTCCCCGCGCCATGGTTGCTGGCGCTAGGCCTGGTTGCGCTCGTCCTGGCTCTCTATGGCGTCTCCCGGGCCGTTTCGGCGGGTCAGGTAGTCGGTTCGGTTCAGGCAGAGGGAATCGAACTGGGAGGCCTGGTCCCCAACGAGGCCAGGAGCGCCCTCATCGACCTCGAGGCCAACCTTGCCGAATCGCCGACCACATTCCTGGTTGAAGGCAGCGAGGTTCAGATCACACCGGCGTCGATTGGATTCGACCTCGACGAAGCCGCCATGGCCCGGAGGGCGATGGAAATTGGCCGGGAAGGTTCTTTCGTCGGCCAGTTCTGGTGGTGGCTCACCCACCTGTTCTCGACCCACGACCTAGGCGTAACGGCCCAGGTGGATCGGGAGGCGGTCGAAGCGGTGATGACCGTCTGGGACAACGACGTAATCGGCAACCCACCCTTCTCGGGCGGGATCGGGATCAATGGAACAGTCCCAGAAGCACGGTATCCGCGAGCCGGGCAGCAGGTGGATCGGTCGATTACACCTGCCCTGATCCTCGAGCAGTCTTCGACTTTCGACCGGACGGTGACAGAGCTACCGGTTGTCACCGCCGAACCCACCCTGAGCAATCAGGACATCGACCATGCGGTGAGGCGCGCTCAGCTCATCCTGGCGGGACCAGTGACGCTCAGAAACGCCGAGCGGGCAAAGGAGGTGACCTTCAGTGTGAGCCAACTCGCCTCCGCACTGCGCCCCGAAGTCCTCGAGGACCGCATCGACTTTTCGATCGACCCTGAGATCGTCAGCGAGATCCTCGAACCCCTAAGGGCCGAGCTCGAAGATGCCCCGATCGACGCCCAACTGGTAATCGAGGGCGACCTGGCGACAGTGGTGCCCGGCTACCGGGGCACCGTCATCAATCCCGAAACGACCGCTGAGCACCTTCTTCTTGCTGCCAATTCCGCCGCCCGGGTCGGGACGTTCCCTATCGACGAGTCAGCCGAGCCGGAGGTGACCACAGAGGAACTCGAAGCTCTCGGAATCCGACACAAGGTGAGCCAGTTCACGACCTATCACCCCTGCTGTCAGAACCGCGTCACCAACATCCATCTGATCGCCGACAAGATCAACGACACCATGGTGATGCCCGGGGAGACATTCTCCCTCAACGAGTCGGCCGGGGAACGGACGGTCGAGGATGGCTATCTGGAGGACGGCACCATCATCGGCGGTGAGATCACCGACACCGTCGGTGGAGGCGTCAGCCAATTTGCCACAACGTTCTACAACGCCGTGTTCTGGGGCGGATTCGAGGATGTGGTGCACAAGCCCCACAGCTTCTACTTCTCTCGATATCCGATTGGGATCGAGGCGACCATCTCCTGGCCGTTGCCGGACCTTCAGTTCCGAAACGACTCCGACAGCGCCATCCTCATCCGGACGTCGTACACGAACACCTCCATCTCTGTTGCCTTTTACTCCGACAACGGTGGACGCATCGTCTCCGGGGACCAGAGCGAGGGCAGGTTGAGGATCGAGGTGGTGACCGAAGGTGGCCCCGAGGCGAGGGTTGTCACGGCTGACGTATCCGACCGTTACAACCATCGTGACCCACCGCCGACGCGCTACGTAGGCGACGAAACGATCATGCCGCCCGAGCAGAGGGAGGAACAGGCCCCGGCCCAGGGCTACATGGTGAACGTGACGAGAACCATCACCGTCAACGGTGTGCCCACCGTCATCGAGTGGAGGGTCGTCTACTCGCCCCGCCAACAGATCATCAAGCTGCACCCATGCCAGATCGAATTCTCGGGGGTCTCTTGCCCGACAACCACCACAACAGCGCCAGTGGAGACCACGACGACCTTGGCGCCCTAAGAATGCCAGGTCTGAAAACGCCAGGCCGGAGAAGCCCTAGGCCGGGGTTTGGGCTTCGTAGAAGCGGAAGAAGGAAGACACCACATCGCGCGCCGCCGCAACCGAGGCATCGTCCCATCCTTTCCGCCGCCTGATCGAGAGGACGTTCGACATCACGTAGACGTGGTCGATCCCAGGGTCAGACTCGAACAAACGGGCAGCGAGATGAGCGGGGAAGGTGGCGCCGGGCTCGATCGGGTGGCCGGCCATGTAGGTCTCGCCGTCCTGCCCGGTCAAGGAGCGGTCGGTGGACACCAGCAGGACGTCACCGACAACGTTTGCATTCCAAATCTCAATGGTCTGGCCCATGGGGCGCAGAGCCTAGCTTCGCTTATCAAACCCCACCCTCGGGCGAGGTCCGGGCGTCCCTCTGCGACTGGACTCCCCGCTCCCGCTCTCCTATGACGTGCACCTTCAACAGGTTGGTGGAAGCCTGGCGATTGGGGGGAATTCCCGCCACCATCACGACGGCTTCCCCCCGATCGCACAATCCTTCCTTTTCCAGGAACTTTTCGGCGGCCGCGATCATGTGATCTGTGTAATCCCGGCGTTCGAATGGGTAGGCGGTCACCCCTCGATATAGCGCCATCACCCTTCTGGTCGTTTCGACCGGGGTGAACGCGACGATCCGGGCCGCCGGCCGATACTTGGAAAGGAGCCGGGCGGTCGAGCCCGACTCGGTGAAGGCAACGATCGTTTGGATGCCAAGGTTGGCGGCGGCGTCAACCGCCGCCTGGGATACGGCGGAAGCCACGGCGCTGATATGGGTGAGATAGGTGTGCTTGACGGTGTTGAGAGATGTCTCCGACTCGACCGAGGCGCAGATGCGGGCCATCATCGACACTGCTTCCACCGGGTAGAGCCCGACCGCGGTCTCGGCCGACAGCATCACCGCATCAGTCCCGGTTAGGACCGCGTTGGCAACATCGGTGACCTCAGCCCGGGTCGGTCGGGGTGAATGCGTCATCGACTCCAGCATCTCCGTAGCCGTGATCGACACCACGCCCGCCTCGTTGGTTCTGCGGAGCATGTCGGCCTGTACCAGCGGAATCGTCTCCAGTGGGAGCTGAACTCCGAGGTCGCCGCGGGCCACCATCACCCCGGCTGCCTCGGTCAAGATGTCGTCGAGGTTTGCATAGGCAGCGGCAAGCTCGACCTTGGCGATGACCGGCACACCTCCGGCCAGTTCTCGCACCCGTCTCACGTCGTCACCGGTCCTGACAAACGATGCTGCTATCCAATCGACACCCAGCTCACGCCCAAAGGCCAGATCGATTTCGTCCTTCTCGGTGATCGCCGGCACCCGGAGGTCCGTGTGCGGAAACGCCGCTCCCTTACCGTCACCGAGCATGCCGCCGATCAGAACCCGCGCCCGGAGGTGGTCGGATTCCCTGCCAATGACGACGAGGCGAATCAGCCCGTCGGCGAGGATGATCTCTTCTCCGACGTCAACATCTTCGAGGATATGCGGGTAGTCGACATAGACCAGATCCGGTTCCGTTGACAACATCCGCCCCGGCACCAACCTCAGAACATCGTCGCCTTCAAGCTCCAGGGACCCCCCGGGAAACGATCCGACCCGCAGCTTGGGGCCCTGGATGTCCTGGAGGACTGCCACGTTCCTCCCGGTTTCCTCGGCGATCTGACGCACCCATTCGGCGAACTGGCGGTGGCAGCTGTGGTCGCCATGGGAGAAGTTGAGCCTGGCGACGTCCATGCCCGCCATCACCAGGGCGCGTATCTTCTCGGGGCTGGCAACCGCCGGCCCAAGCGTCGCCACGATCTTCGTGTAGCGTTCCATCGGCATCGGACAGTAGCCATACACTCCCCCGGTGACCCGCCTGGTCGAACTGCATGATGTCGAGGTGGCGGTCGATTTGGTTCCGATCATCTCGGCCGTTTCGTTCTATCTCGACCAAGGCGAGTGCGTTGTGATCCAGGGCCCCAATGGGGCCGGCAAGACCACGTTGCTGCGTGTCATCGCCACCCTGATGACGCCCACCGCAGGTTCGGGGACCGTGATGGGGACGCGTCTGGGGTCGAGGGAGATCTCCTCGGTGCGACCCGACATCGGGTTGGCCGGTCACGTTCCGGCCCTGGCCGGACCCCTCACCCTCCTGGAAAACCTCATGCTGGTCGCCCGGCTCACCGGTCGCAGCAAGGAGGATGCCGCTATCGCCCTCGCCCAGGTGGGATTGGCCGGAGCCGCTGGCCGACCAGCCGATCGGTGCTCCCATGGCATGCGGCGGCGAACCGATCTCGCCCGCCTGTTCCTGGATCCGCCCCGGCTGCTGCTGCTTGACGAACCCCACGCGGGTCTGGACAGTTCGGCGCAACCGCTGGTAGACGAACTGATTCGCCGGGTGGTTGGCGCCGGCGGCGGCGCCGTCCTCGTCTCACATGACCCCACGAGCCTCTCCGGTCTCGCCAATCGCATGCTGACCCTGCGATCCGGAGCAGTGGAGGGGGCGACATGAGCTTCTGGTACCAGGTTCGAGCCATCGCTTCACACGAGCTCCTCATCGAGAGGCGGTCGGGGGAAACGTGGTCGATCATCACTCCCTTCGCCGCCGCCGCCTTGATGACCATCCCGCTGGCGATCGGCATCAACCTCCCACTGATCTCCTCGATCGGGTGGCCGGTCTTTTGGAGCATCACCCTCCTGTTCGGGATGCAGATCGCCTGGCGTCATAGCTCCAGCGAGCGAAACGCAACCCGAGACCTGGTGACCCTGCTCGGGGTCGACCCGGCCGCACGTTTCACCGGCAGGGTCATCGCTAGTGGCCTTCTCCTCTCGGGATTCATGATGGTGATGGGTGTTCTGACAATCTTCCTGTACTCGCCCGGCGAACTCGCAGGCTGGCCGCTGCTCTTTGTCATCGGCCTGCTGTTCGCAGCCGGTCTGGCCCAACTGGCGACCCTGGCCGCCGACCTCACCCTCGGACTCGGTTCCAGGTCGACCCTGGCTCCCCTGCTGGTGGCCCCGCTGGGGTTGCCGTTGCTGATCGGGGCAGCCCAGGGGACGGATTCTCTGCTTCGGTCCGGCGGTATCCTCCCCTGGTTGCTGATGCTGGTCCTGGCCGATCTCTTGCTGGCCATCGTCGGCGTATTGACCGCTCGTCCCCTCGAGGAGGCCGCCACATGACAAAGGTGCGGGTATTGATGGCCCTGGCCGGGCTTGTCGCCGCGATCGGAGTCTGGCTGGCCTATTCCACGCCACCCGATGCGCTCCAGCGTTCCTATGCCCGCATCATCAACATCCACGCCCCCGCCATGTGGATTGCCTTCCTGGCTTTCGGAGTCACGGCCCTGGGTTCGATCGTCTGGAGGATCACCCGCAATCGCCGATGGGACCACCTCGCCGGAGCCTCGGCCGAGATCGGCGTTCTGTTCACGGCGGTAGGTCTGGCGACGGGGATGATCTGGGGAAAGCCGGTGTGGGGGGTCTATTTCGATTGGGCCGATCCTCGCATGGCTTCGACCGCGGTTCTGTTGCTGGTCTACGTCGGCTACCTGGCGCTTCGCCGGGCCACGATCGACCCGGAGAAGCGGGCTGCCCGTGCCTCGATTCTCGGCATCATCGCCGTCATCCAGGTACCCCTGGTCTATTTCTCCGTGAACCTGCTGCGGAGCCTCCATCAGACCCAGTCGGTCCGCCCGGGAGGTTCGACCATGCATCCCACCATGCTGAGGGCCATGTTGTTCAACCTGGGTGCCTTCACCCTCGTCTATGTCGCGTTGATGTCGGCGAGGATGGTGGTGGCACGTCTGGAGGACGCCCGTGCGGCACAGCAGGTATCGGCCGCCGGGAGTGTGGTGCTTCCACCAAACCTGAGCAGTCCACCGAATCTGAACGGGGCCGTTGATGGGTGAAGCAGCCGTCGTCAATCTCGCATTCATCGTGACGTTCGGAGCCATCGTTTGGTACGCCGCCCGTCTGCACTTTCGGTACCGCTGGCTCACCCGCGAGTTGGATCAAAACCGGGGCTGACCCGTGCCCTACCGGAAGTTCGTGTGGCCGGCCCTGGCAGCAGTGGCGGCAGTCGTCGTGACGCTCATCGTCATCAACCTCGGCGGCAGCTTGACTTACTACCTGACCCCATCCGAGGCAGCCAATCGGAGACCCGAATTCCCCGATGGCGACCGCTTCCGGTTGGGAGGGCTTGTAGTCGTGGGATCCCTCGAGGACCTTGGAGCCGTCAAAGTATTCGACGTGACCGATGGAGCAGAGACGATCACCGTGAGATTGGCTGGCACCGTGCCTCCGCTGTTCGCCGAGGATGTGGGGGTCGTCGTCGAGGGTGCATGGTCCGGTGACGAGTTCGCCGCCGATATGGCGCTGGTCCGTCACGACGAGAACTATCAGCCGCCCTCGACCACCGCCTCAAGCTGATGTTCGCGCTCCTCGGATCAATCGGGATCGTCACCGGAGTCGTCGGGTCGGTGTGGCTGACAATCGAAGCGGTTCGGGCTGCCCGAGCCATCGACCCCGACCCGGAGCGGTTGACACGTCCGATGTGGACACTCCTGGGCGGGGCGATCCTCGCCATGCTGGCCCTGGAAGCTGCGCTGATCTTCAACGACTTCAGCGTCGAGTACGTCGCCAACCATCACGCCCGGGCAACGCCATTTCCCTTCAACGTCGCCACGGCCTGGGCCGCTCTCGAAGGATCCATCGTCCTGTGGGGCCTGGTATTGGCCGTTTTCGCCTGGTTCACATGGCGGGCCTATCGGAGATCTCCCGATCGGCTCGGGGCCGGGGCCCTGGCGGTGATGGGGATCGTGGCGATCTTCTTCTTCGGTCTGCAAGTCTCGGTAGCAAACCCGTTCCGGGTTTGTGTCGAAGCGGTGGCGAACGGATGCCTCGACTCAAGTCCGTGGCCATGGGCCGCGGCTCATGCGCCCCCGGACGGGCCGGGGCCCAATCCCCTCCTTCAAAACCACATCTTGATGGCCATCCATCCACCGATGCTCTACCTCGGGTACGTCGGCCTGACCGTCCCCTTTGCCTTTGCCATCTCCGCCCTCGCTCTCGGTCTGCCGGGTGTGGAGTGGTTGCGCCGGAGCCGCCGCTCGACCCTGGTGGCGTGGACCTTTCTGACCCTCGGGATCACGCTCGGAGGATGGTGGGCATACGAGGTATTGTCCTGGGGGGGTTACTGGGCATGGGACCCGGTCGAGAACGCATCCTTCATGCCGTGGCTGGTGGCGACCGCGTTCCTTCACTCCGCTCTCGTGCAGATGAGGCGGGGCGCCCTCCAGGCCTGGAACTTCGTGTTGGTGATAACCGCATTTGCCCTGACGATCCTCGGCACCTTTCTGACCCGGTCTGGCACCGTCGCCTCGGTCCACTCGTTCACACAGTCGGCCATCGGACCGATCCTGCTCGGATTCCTCTTCATCGTGCTGGTGGGCTCGTTCGGGCTCTTCGCCGCTCGATCCCACCTTGTCGCCGAGTCGCCGCGCCTTGACTCGCTGTTCAGCCGGGAAGGCAGCTTCCTGCTCAACAATCTCCTTCTCACGATCTACGCCTTCATCGTGGTGACGGGAACTCTCTACCCGATCATCGTCGAAGCCCTCAGCGGCGACCGGGTATCGGTGGGAGAGCCGTTCTTCAACCGGCTGGCGGTACCGGTCTCGTTCGCCCTCCTGCTGGCAATGGGGGTTGGACCACTGGTGCCGTGGAAGGACGCCGACGCCAGGGTCGTGGCTGGCCGTTTGCGGCTGCCGCTCCAGATCGGTCTGCTGGCCGGCGCGGTGACCGTGATCACCACCAGCCGGATCGCTTACGTCGTGCTCGCGGTCGTCCTCGGAGTTTTCGTGATCGCATCTGCAATCAGCCTCCTGATCGAACGGGCGGGCCGCGCTGCCCGAGCCCGGGGTGGCAGGCTCGGCACCGAGATCCGTCGACAGCTCAGGTCCGACACCAGCTTCTGGGCAGGGCAACTATCACACTCTGGCGTAGCCCTGGTGGCCATCGGCATGGCGCTGGCTGCCAACCTGGCCCTGCACGGGGAGGTCAACATGGCACCGGGGGAATCGACTCGCTTCGCTGGCTATGAGTTGACCTATCGCTCCCCGTTCCTGATCACCGAGCCTCACCGCCGGGTGCAGGGAGCCACCGTCGAGGTCTACCGCGACGGTGACCTCGTCACCACCTTGCGACCCCGGGCCAACTTCTTTGGGACGGACACCTCGGGCATCACCACTCCCGCCGTTCACTCGGGGATCAGCGGTGATCTGTATCTGACCTTGATCGACATCGACCCGACCGGGATCCTTCTCCGGCTGAACACCTCACCCGGGATCTGGCTGTTGTGGGCAGGTGGTCTGGTCACGACCGCCGGCGGCGTCTGGTCGCTGAATGCCCGCCGACGCCAGCCCGCTGAGGTGACGGTCGGTGTCTGAGTCCTTTCGGAATCGCCTCGCCTGGATCGTCACCGCCGCTCTGGCGATATTCGTCGTCGTCTACACGCTGACCGCACCCGAGCCCAATGAGGATCGGGCCCGAGCGCTCGGCTCGCTGATCCGATGTCCAGTTTGCCAGGGAGAATCAATCGCCGACTCCCCGTCTCAGAGCGCTCGGAACATGATGGATCTGATTCTGCAACGGATCGACGAGGGACTTACCGACGAGCAGATCGTCGACGAATTGCTGGCTTCGTATTCGGGAGCTCTGCTTCTGGACCCTCCCATCGGGGGTGCCACCCTGTGGGTATGGCTGGCACCGATCGCCGCCTTCGCTATCGGACTGGTGCTGATCGCCCGACGGGTGCGGCCATCGCCCGAGGTCTCACCGGTGGTTGCTCCTGTTTCCGAGCCTATCGTCTCCACCCGCCCACCCCGATCGAGGCCGAGGCTCATGATCGGTGCGGTTGCCCTTGTTCTGGCCGGGGCCGGGGCCTTGGTGGCGGTGGGTCAATTCCGCCAGGATCGGGCGGGCGACGACCTCTTCTCAGGTATCGCCGGTGGCGCCGTTGACCCCGACTCCATCTCCAACGAGACAATGGAGGCGGTCATCGCAGCCAACCTCGACAATCCCGAGATCGCTGGGATGCGGCTGGCTCTTGCCAAACGCTATTTCGAGGATCGCAACTATCAGAAGGCCTTTCCCCACTATCAGGCGGTGCTCGAGAGTTCTCCCAGTCCGATCGAGGCAGCCGAGGCCTACACGCGGCTGGGATGGATGGTCTACGACGGCAACGGTGAGGTCGACCTCGGGCTCTCCCTGATCGACGACGCCCTCGAAATCACACCAGACGATCCGCTTGCCCTCTATCTGAAGGGCCGGGTGGTGTGGTGCGGGAAGCGCGACAACGACGGTGCTTCCGAGCTGTTCAGCCGGGTCCTGGCATCGCCGGGCATCGACGACGAGATCAGGAGCCAGGTTGAATCCGACCTGGCCGGGGTCTCGTCCGGGGAAACCTGCCAATGAAGGCTGTGCGCTGGGCGGCGATCGGCGTGGTGGCCCTGTCGGTGGCCCTGGCCGTGATCTTCACCACCAGGTTTGGGGAAGACCCCAACCTGGTCCCCTCCCCGCTCCTCGGTCGACCGGCTCCTCCGCTGGCGCTACCGATGCTCGACGGAAGCGGAACCTTCAACCCGGCCACGCTCCAAGACAAGGTGGTCGTGGTGAATTTCTTTGCGTCA
Organism: uncultured Acidimicrobiaceae bacterium; assembly: GCA_964586615.1. Lineage (GTDB taxonomy): Bacteria > Actinomycetota > Acidimicrobiia > Spongiisociales > ZC4RG35 > DATEEG01. The sequence goes on from CAZPIZ010000038.1 coordinate 11,649, forward strand.
TGGTGCATCCCTTGCCGGGAGGAGCAGCCCGACCTCGCCGCGGCCGCGGATGCCTTCGCCGACCGCGAGGTCGTCATCATCGAAATCGCCTATCAGGACCAGGCCGACACCGCCCTCGATTTCCTCGACGAGTTCGGGAGGTCGGAGTTGGCGATCTATCTCGCCGATCCGGGTGGCAGAGCTGCGATCGCCTATGGGGTCTTCGGGATTCCCGAGACATTCTTCGTGGCTACCGACGGCACCGTTGTCGGAAAAGCCATCGGAGCAACCGACGCCCTGACCCTGGGCACCACCATTGACGCGGTCCTGCGGGGCGAACGGCCGGGCCAGGATGTCCTCGGAGACACCTTCACCGGCCCCGCCGGCTGAGGGAAGTCCGACAACCACAGGCCCCACGTATTCTCCGATGGTGGAAAAACCGTCAGTCCGGATCGGTGGATTGTTGCCTTTGCTCCTGTTGACGGTGGCTTGCTCGGTCTCGGGTGCTGGCTCCACCTCAGCAACGATCGAGTTGCAGGTGACGACGGTGCCGACCGTCGAGGCCACGACGACCACCGACCCCGACGGATCGCTCGACTGTCCGACCACCGTTTCATTCATCGGAATTCCCGAATATCCCACCGATCTCATCGGCGAGCCGACCCCGCGGGCCGCCGCCGAGCGTTACGCCGCGTTCGAGGGCCAGCAGGGGGTGCTCATCGAAATCGAAGCGCTGCGGTTCGCAATCATCGAGGAAGGTCGGGAAGTCGTGATCATCGAGGTCTCAGAGGTACCAGCCGGCGGTTATCTGGGTGGACCGATCCGCGGGTGCGCCTAGCTG
>CAZPIZ010000039.1:0-11235 GCA_964586615.1 uncultured Acidimicrobiaceae bacterium
CCCCGATCGACACTGCCTTCGCGGTCTGGGATGGCGGCCGCGACAACCGCAACGGAATGAAGTCGGTTTCGGTCTTCGTGCAGATGCAGATCACCAGCGAACTGACCTCCAGCGTCACCGCCGCCCGGACCACGACGATCCTCATGGCGGCTTTCGGGGTGGTGATCGCCGGCGTGGTGGTGGGATTGGTGCTGTGGCTGCGCGGGGCGCGGGGTCCCAATGCCGAAGCCGGCTGAGCCCGGACGGGCCCGGCGGCGTCTTGATGGCGGCGACGGCATCGGTATAGCCGGGTGGACGGCATTTGCCGCCCTGGCCGAGTTGCTGTTGCTCCGGATCTTGACCCGCACCCTGATTCACATACCGGGTCTTCAGCAATTCGAGGTTCCGATCCGGGTGGTGAGCGAGATCGGTCGCATTTGCTACTACCTGACCGTGGTCCTCTTGCTCGTGCTGCTGGTCTCGGTAGTCCGGACCCAGATCCGGGTCGGCAACCTGAAGTCGTCGGTCTTGCTGACCGGTCTGGGACTCTGGTTCCTGGCAGCTGGCGCGGGTCGGATGGGATGGCTGGGACCGGGTCCGCTGGGGGTGCTCAGCCTGGCAGCCATCCTGCTGGTGACAGGAGTGGTCGGGGTCCGGGGCTGGCAGACGCTGCCTATCCTCTTGTTGACTGTTGCCACCTGGGCCATCGGGCTCGCCACCATCCTCCAGGGCCGTGGGGGCGGTCTCACCGGTGAGGCGTTTGGTGGTCTGATGGGGGCCGGGGAGGCGATCGCCATCGCCGCCCTGCTGTCACTACCGGTCCTGACTGGCGGACCACCCACGAGGAGGGCATGGATGGTCGGGCTGGGGGTGGCGGCCCTCGTTACCGTGATGCTTTCGATGGCGGGCCCCACCGTCACCATCCTGGTGCTGTGGTCGTTCGGGCTCCCGGCCAGCCTTCCCCCGGTCCTCTACGGGTTGGCGGCAGGCTCGCTGAGCTCGGCGCTGTTCAGCGTCTGGCACGACCGCCGGCGGGACCTGGCTGCGGCCCTGATCCTTCTTAGCGCCGGGGGGGTGGGGCTGGTCAGTTCCTATCAGACCGGGCTGGTCCTGGCCGGTCTCGCCGTCGCCGCGATCGTGCTCAACCCCGATCTGCGGTCAGGGTCGGACTCCGTGCTCGAGCACGGCGCTCAGCCCGAAAAGGCCGGCCAGGCGCTAACCGCGGTCGGAGCGAAGCGCCTTATGGCCCCCGGTTCGTGACCTTGCCCGGGGCATTAGCCAGGCACCGTGGGGGCAGAACCGGGGCCTTTCGACCCTATGGCGAGGCCCACCCCGGTCGACATGATCACATAACACCGATCGAGGGAGAACATGTCCGGTCTCTATGAGTCCCTGCCACCGTACGGCCATGTGATCGTTGCCATCGACGGGTCAGATCTGTGTCAGAACGCTCTACTGGGAGGGTCGGCATTGGCAGCGCGCACCAACGCCGAACTGCACGTATTCCACGCCGCCCCCGATCTGAGCAGCGAGGCGATTGTCACCGATCAGGCCGCCCGGACTCTGGGCGGTGTGCCGTATCGGTTGACTATCCGCGATCTCGATCCTCAGCTTGCAACAGCTGCCACCATGATCGCTGACTTCGCTGGCGACGTCAGTGACTCGGTTGTCGTCATTGGAACTCACGGTCGGGGTGACATCGGTGCGACAGTGTTGGGGTCTACCGCCAACGAGCTGGTCGCCTGGTCCGAGCTGCCGGCCATCGTCTATGGACCGGCCACTCGATCTCCCGCCGGGGTGGAGAGGGTGGTGGTCTGTGTCGACGGCTCCCAGTTCTCCGAGGCCAGCGTCGCCGACGGTGCCCGGTGGGCTGGCGCCCTGAGGGTGCCGTTGTGGCTCGTTCAGGCGCTCCAGCCTGGCATCTCCGCCCAGATTGGCCGCCAAGAGAGCTCCTATGTTCACAATCTCGCTCGCGATCTCACTGGTCTCGCCGCCGGGGTCGAGTGGGATGTCCTCCATTCGGCCTCACCGGCCAATGCGATCCTGGACTCCTTCGGTGACGCCTCAACGCTGTTGGTGATGGCCTCCCACGGGCGGATCGGGTTCCGTCGGATCGTTCTCGGCAGTGTTGTCGGTGAAGTGGTGAAAAAGGCCCTGGGCCCGGTCGCGGTCCGTCGACCGGCTGGGTCGATAGCCGATTCATAGCCGATTCCGCCTGTCCCAGTCGATCCAACGGGTCGGTTCCCACCGACCAGCGGGTCGTTTGTCGTGGCCGGAGAGCCGCTGATCCTTCCGGTTCGGTACCGTTATCGCAATGGAACGGTTGTACCGCGATTGTCACTTGGCGCCGGTGTTGGGCGGCGGGAACTTGGCGCCCAGCCCTACCGCTTTGACTTGATAGAGGGTCAACGGGTCGGGCAGACCGCGCAATCGGTGGTGGCCAAGACTATGGAACCGCACTTCGTCGGGAGTCGGGTCCTTTATGGCTTCCCTGGTCTGAGCGGACACGATGATTTGTCCCCCATGGGCTGCCGAGCAGACCCGGGCGGCGGTGTGGACGGCGATCCCGATGTAGGTCCCGTCGGAGACGGTTGGCTTTCCGCTGTGGAGGCCGACCCTGACCCGCACCCCCGGGTCCTGAGCGAATGGCCGTTGCCCAAGGTCGAGTTGGATGGCGATGGCGCTTTCGAGGGCAGCGGAGGGGCGCCTGAAGACCGCAAAGAACTCATCAGCCCGGACGTCGACCACCTGGCCGTTGCTTCCCAGCACCCTCCTCTTGATGATCCGACGTACCTCCCTGATCAGCTTGCCGTAGCCGTTACCAAGCTGATGAACCAGAGCCGTCGACCCTTCGATGTCCGTCATCATCAAGGTCACGAAACCGGTCGGAAGGGCGACAGTGTCCCGTTGAGAGCGTCCTAGCTCACGCTCCGTTTGGAGCTGACCGGTGATAAAGCCGACCGGGACGATCTTGTATTTCTTGGCTGCGTTCAACAACCGTTTCCTGGCCGTCTCGCGGGCGGCATCGCTCTCAAACCGGACCTGGTTGAAGCGAGCCAGGGCGTTGCGGACGTGGGCTTCGTCGTTGATCGGCAGCCGCCTTTGGCCCCGCGAGTCGACGTAGGCGAAGGCGCTATCGGGGAGCTTGGCCCGCTTGCTGGCGTTGAGCTCGGGCATGACGAAACGTTAACAACGCACCGGATAGAGCTTCGAGCACGGTTCATCACGCGTCTTTGGGCTGTTTCTGCTGCCCTGCAACGAATACGACCCTGGGTCGCGGGTTTTATCCGACCCCGCCTTCGGCTTTGCGGCGGTTGACGAAGTCTTCTAGTTCGGCGGCGCGGTCGTCTTCGAGGGGTGGTGGCACATATTCGGTGAGGGCTTGTTTCCAGATGCGGTTGGCGTGGTCGGCGGCGCCGGGGGACCCGGCTTCCTGCCAGCTTTCGAAGTTGCGCCAGTCCGAGACCAGTGGCCGGTAGAAGGCGGTCTCGTATCGCTCCAGGGTGTGGGGTGATCCGAAGAAGTGACCCCCGGGTCCGACCTCTCCTATCGCGTCGACCGCCAGCTCGGCCTCATCGATCTTGAGCGGCAGCAGGGTCTCGCTCATCATCTGGAGGATCTCGACGTCGATGATGAACTTCTCGAACGAAGCCACCAGACCACCCTCCATCCACCCGGCTCCGTGCATGACCATGTTGGCGTGGCCCATGACGGCTCCCCAGGTGGACATCTCGGCTTCGTAGGCTGCCTGGGCATCGACCGCGTTGGCTGCACAGGCGTTGGACGATCTATAAGGAAATCCGTATCGGCGGGCGAGCTGGCCGCCGGCAAACGCGGCCCTGGTGTACTCGGGGGTGCCAAAGGCCGGGGCGCCCGATCGCATGTCGACATTGGAGGTGAATCCCCCATACATCACCGGGGTTCCGGGATTGACCAGCTGGGTGAGGGCGATGGTGGCAAGGGCTTCTGCGTTCTGCTGAGCAAGTGCCCCGGCGATCGAGGCCGGTGCCATGGCCCCCGACAACGTGAACGGGGTCACCACCACCGGCTGGCTCATCTTCGCCATCTCGACCAGCCCCTCGATCATGGGACCATCGAGACGCAGCGGAGACGACGTGTTGACGACCGTGAACAACGAGGGTTCCTTCGTCAGTTGCTCCGGTTCGATCCCGCGGCCAATCCGCACGATCTCGAGGCCGTCGAGGATCCGCTGCCGGCCGAGTGAGTAGGCGTGGAAGGCCTTGTCCGAAAGGGTCACCAGGGCCGCCAAACAATCGAGGTGTCTGGTGGCCGGCGATAGATCCACCGGTTCCACCGGGTATCCACCGTAGAGATGGATGATGTTGAAGAACTGTCCGAGTTTGACCAGGTTGGTGTAGTCCTCGAAGTTGCCGGTGCGACGTCCTCGGTCGGCATCGGAGGAGTTGGGAGCCGAGGCGACGGTGCCAAAGTTGATGTGGTTGGCCCCCATGGTGAGGTTGTGGGCGGGGTTGCGGGCGTGAAGCGTGAACGACGACGGCACTGTCGACACCTTCTCCATGACCCAGTCCGGATCGAAGCGGACTCTCTGGGTGCCGGTCTCCACTCGGGCGCCACCCGTCGACAGGATCGACAACGCCTCGTCATGGAGGAAGTCCATCCCGATCTCCGCCAGGATGCGGAGCGAGGCGTTGTGAACGGCCTCGATCTGGTCTTCGTTGAGAACCTCGAGAGGACGGAAGGGATTGGTCACCGTCCGCCAGGGGAGTTGATGGACACTTACGCCTCCCCGGCTCGACCTGCGCCCCTCCCGGGTTGATCCTTCCCGGGCGCCTCTCCGGCCGGATGAATCAATTGGCGGGCTCGTCATATCAGGCTTTCATCCGGGTCATCTTCGGATCGAAGAGAGGGTCGGGGGCGACCGTGGCTCCGTACCGTTTTCCGAAGTAAATGATCTCGAGCCTGGTGCCATCGGTGGCGTACTCGGTCGGGAGGTAGCCGTACACGATGAACTTGCCGACCGAGTACCCGAAGTTGGCGCTGGTGACGTGTCCGAGGCAGGTGTCGCCGTCCATGATCGGTTCGTAGCCCAACGCCACAGCATCGCGTTCGTCGAGGGTCAGACAGCAGAGCTTCTTCTTGGGGGGCAGCTGGCTCAGGTTTCTGGCCGCCTCCGACCCTTTGAACGGTCCCTTGTCGAGCTTGACCGTCCATCCCAGACCGGACTCGTAGGGGTTGTACTCGGTGTAGACGTCGGTCCCCCAGCCGCGGTAGCCCTTCTCCAATCGAAGGGAATCGAATGCCCCCATTCCCGCCGGGGTGATCCCCGCGGTCCGGCCCGCTTCGAGAAGGAGGTCCCAGACCGGGAGGCCGAATTCGTACGGGAAGTGAAGCTCCCATCCCAGCTCGCCGGCGTATGAAATCCTGATGGCGAGAGCGCGGGTGTAGCCAACGTCGACCCAGCGAGCCGAGAAGTAGGGGAAGGCCTCATTCGAAAGGTCGGCGGTGCTGACTCTGGACAGCACGCTGCGGGCACCAGGCCCCCAGAGTCCCACTGCGGTGTAGGAGTCGGAAAGATCGATGACTGCGACGCCATGACCGGCCGCCGCTCTCCTGACCCAATCAAAGTCTCGAGGCCGGGTGCCCTCGCCCACGAACATCCAGAAGCGATCGGGGCCGAGGCGGGCAACCGCCAGGTCGCGCCGCACCCCACCACCCTCGGTCAGCCAGGTTGTGTAAAACACTTTCCCCGAGGGAACGTCGACCCTGTTCGAGCAGAGCTTGTCGACCAGGGCCAGGGCGTCGGGGCCGGCCACCTCGATGATGGAGAGACCGGTGAGATCGAAGAGGCCCACACCGTCGCGTGTTGCCAGGTGCTCCACACCCTGGAGCGGCGACCAGTGGACCGCTCCCCACCCATTGCGTTCTGGTATCCGGCGTTGGTATCGAGAAAGTTGGTCGGCATTCGACTCGAACCAGTTGGGGAGTTCGAGACCGGCGAAGGTTGTGAAGACCGCTCCCATCTCCTCGTGGCGCCGATGCATTGGGGAGAGACGAACGTTGCGCGGTTCGGAGATCGGCTCTCGAGGATGGATGATGTCGTAGATCTCGGCGTAGTTCTTGTTGCAAACCTTCTCGATGAACCGGGGTGTCGTCTGGAAGGCGTGAAACCGATTGACGTCGATCTGGCGGACATCCCATTCGGTGTCACCATCGGTCATCCATTCGGCAACCGTCTTTCCGACCCCACCGGCGTGGGTCAGCCACGAACCGGCCGCCACCCATACTCCTTCGATCAGGGTCGGCCCGGCGATCGGCATCCCGTCGACCGGGAAGGCGAATATTCCATTGATCCGCTTCGGATAGGTTCGGAAGTCGGTGCCGTCGAGGAAAGGAAAGAGCCGGCGCGCCTTGTCCCACGGTTCACCCTCGAAGTCTTCGGGCGTGAAGGGATGGATGGCGTCCGTTCCAAGGTGGTTGGCCAGCACCGGTCGGGGAGCGTGCCGGTAGCTTCCTATACCGAAGGCGTTCCAGTGCTGGCGGAAGTAGAGATAGGTATCGAGCTCTCGCACCGACGGGAAGACGATCTCGTCCTCGGGGTTGGAGGGGTCGAAGCGCTCCAGTTCAGGCAGCGGTCCGCTGACAACGTACTGATGCTCATAACCCATGAGGGGGATCGGCACCCCGAGCCGGTCGCCGAGGATCGGAGCCCAGATGTTGGTGGCGATGACGACGTACTCGCAGTCGATTCGAGGATCGTCGGGGTTGGTGGTCATCACCCCACGCAATCTCCCAGCTTGGACATCGATGTCGGTCACTTCGGTATTGCCCAGGACTGCCCAGTTCGACGCCAGGGTGGCGGCGTCTCTCTGGAAGGCGCCGCTGACATGTGCTCCGGCAACTATCTCCCCTTCGCCGACCAGCAGCCCTCCAACCATCGCCGAGGGGTCGAGGAAGGGAAGCACTTCGGTGGCTTGGGCAGGTGTGAGGATCTCGGACTGCGTCCCGAAGCTGATCGACTCGCCATGAAGCCGGACCAGGTCGGCCATCCGATCCTTGGAGATGGCCACCTCCAGAATCCCTAGGCGGTTGACCATCTTGCGGCTGGGGGAGAAGGGCTCGAGCGAGGCGTAGAGACGGCTCGAGTAAACGGCCAGCTGAGTGAGAAGCTTGTTGTGGGAGAGAGGCACGACCCCGCCGGGGGCGTGCGAGGTCGACCCCGGGTTCTCGATCGGATCTCCTTGATCGACGAGCACGATGTCGCTCCACCCCAGGCGGGCCAGGTGATAGGCCGTGGAGGATCCGACGATCCCGGCGCCAACGATCACTACTCGACCCTTCATGAGCCAAAGAGTGTCATGGATTTGCCGTCGTTGCGGCGAATCGGGCCAGCCGCGAGTAATCGGCCGCTTCGACCGGGGCCAGTCGCTCCACTCCCCAGGTTGCGAGCAGGTGGAGACCGCCGGGATCCTCGTGCATGGAGGTCAATGCGCTCGCCAGTTCGGCACGCACCGACCGATCCATGCCCGCCGAAGTCGAGATCGGTGGCGCCGGCCATGGCCCGAAGCTCTCGATCGTCTCCAGACCGGCGGCGGGAGCAGTCTCGCCGGAGACGAGGTCCAGCACCATGGAATCGATCCCGGCGGCGTCGGCGGCGCCGCTCCTCACCGCCTCCAATGACGCCAGATGCGATCCGGTGCCAACCCAGGTCATCGAAGCTGGTTCCAGGCCAAGCGCCGCCAGCCCCCATCGCGGTGCAATGAAACCCGAGAAGGACTCCTGATCGTTGTAAGCGATCCGCCAGGAAGGTGCCGGTGGTCCCGGCCTCCCCGCCCGGACCATGAGATCGGAGAAATAGATGGGAAGGCCTCCGTAACGTTCCTGGTTCAGCACCACCGCCACCAATGGCTCGTAAAGATCGATCCGCTGACCGGTCGGTAACCCGCACATGAACAGGACATCGGGATCACTGGAGGCGAGGGCTAACTCCTGGTTGAGGTCGAGATTGGTGTGAGTGGCGAGCCATTTCCAGACGGCCTGGAAGAGACCGTTCTGGACGGGGGAGAGATAGGTCCCAGATATCAGGCTCATGTCATCCCCCCAGGCCTGCCGAAGATAATGTCATCAACACCCAACCGATGGCAGCCAGAGTCCTTGCCTCCGACCAGTCCGTGGCCCGGCGCCCCTTCACCTCGCCCGGGCTCTATCCCCGTGACCTCGCAATTCTCGGGTACATGCTGGAGGATCTGAGAGGCCTCCTGATTCGCATGGACAGCGGCAAACTGACGATCGTTCCATATGCGGCGATCGAGTGGGTCGTACACGACCTCAAGCGACGCGTTGTCATCTGCGATGCGACGAGTCTCCACAATCGCCGTTCGGCCCAACTGGTGGGATTCTTCGGTGAGCGACATCTCGACCGGGACGGGTCTCCGCTCGAGGAGGCCAACTTCGAGATCGTCCTCGAGTTTCAGAAGTATCCGGGCATCCTCAGCTACTCCTCGATGGAGTTGGCCGACGGCAACTGGGCGAATCTGGTCCTTCACAACGTGGCCGAGGACCGTGACACCTGGCGAGCCAGCGAAGCCCACGCCCGGGCTGCCAGGGAGTTGTCCCCGCTCTACTACCGGACCGTTCGAATTCACAACGGCACTCTTCCCGACGGTGTCATGGGCAACCGGTCCATCGTCGTCGAACGGACCAAGTACTGGGACTTCGGATCGGAAAAGATCTGGCACGCGGTTCGAGAGCTGACAACTTCGGTTTCACCCGGCCTCGCTCACTGAACCCGATCGCGCCTCCTGGGGCGGCGCCGCCCAACCTGGCCTTACACTCAATCGTGTGACCAGCCCCGGCGGTAATGCGGCCACTGTTGAATTCGATCACGTCACTAAACACTATGGCCCAATTGAGACGAAGAAGGGCGAGGCGAAGAAGGGAAGGCCGGGAGCGGTCAATGACCTCTCTTTGAAGGTGCCGGCCGGAAAGATTTGCGTCCTGGTCGGTCCCTCGGGTTGTGGCAAGACCACGAGCCTCAAGATGGTCAATCGCCTCATCGAACCAACTTCGGGGCGGATCCTGCTCGATGGGGTGGACGCGTCGTCCCGTGACGTGATCGAGCTTCGACGCGGCATCGGATACGTCATCCAGCATGTGGGTCTCTTTCCCCACCAGACAATCGAGGAGAACGTGGCGACCGTGCCTCGCTTGCTCGGTTGGGATCAAACTCGGCGGATGACGCGCGCATCGGAGTTGCTCGGACTGGTTGGCTTGGATCCCGGCAAGTACGCCCGCCGGTACCCGGATCAGCTTTCGGGAGGAGAGCGTCAAAGGGTGGGTGTCGCCCGCGCATTGGCGGCGGATCCACCGATCATGTTGATGGACGAGCCGTTCGGGGCAGTCGATCCCATCGTGAGGGAACGCCTTCAGAACGAGTTTCTGCGACTCCAGGAGGACCTTGCCAAGACCATCCTGTTCGTCACCCACGACATAGACGAGGCGATCAAGATGGGCGATCTGGTTGCCGTCTTTCAACTCGGTGGCACGGTCGCTCAGTTTGGCACCCCGACCGAGATTCTCTCCCAGCCGGCCTCCGACTTCGTGGCCAGGTTTGTCGGTTCAGACCGTGGTTTGAAGCGGTTGTCTTTGTTTACGGTCAGCGACGTTTCCCTCGAGACCGTACCTACCGGCCGGGTGGGCGACCCGGTGGCTCCAGCTCTGGTCAAGCTGGCAAGCCATCCATTCGAGTACCTGTTGATCCTGGACCAGGGAAACCGGCCCCTGGGTTGGGCTCATGGCGACCGCTTACCATCAACCGGGGAGATCACCGCCGATCTCGCCCATCCGTCGTCGCCGGTCCTCGATCTCCGCACCACCTTGAAAGACGCCCTTTCCCAGTTGCTCGAGGCCGACGTTCAAGCCGGTCCCGTGGCCGACCGCAACGGTGCCCTGTGCGGCGTTCTGACGGTGGACCGGATCGCCGACTTCGCCCGCCTCCAGAACTTCTCGCCACTCTCGGGCGTCGGCCTCGAGGAGGACTGAGCCTTGCAGGAAGGGCGTCCCCTGATCGACTGGGGTTGGATCAGCTCCAACCCCGACGACATCCTCGAACGGGTGCTGCAGCACGTGCAGCTCACCGCCCTCCCTCTCGTGCTCGGCTTCGTCATTTCGCTCGGTCTTGCCATTTGGGCCCTCCGCCAGCCCAGGCTTTATGCCCCTGTGATTGCCTTTACCGGACTGCTGTACACCGTTCCGAGCCTGGCCGCTTTCGCGGTCCTCAGACCGATCTTTGGTCTCTCGCTCCTAACCGCGATCATCCCTCTGACCACCTACACACTCCTCATACTTTTTCGCAACATCGTCGCCGGATTCCAATCGGTGCCTCCTGATGTCCTGGAGGCAGCCGAAGCCATGGGGTACACGCGAAGTCAGCGGCTCTGGCGTGTCCAGATCCCCCTCGCGGTGCCTTTGACGATCGCCGGTGTACGGCTGGCGGCGGTGACGGTGATCGGTTTGGCCACGGTCGTCTCGATTCTGGGTGACGCATTTGGGGGTCTCGGACAGTTCATCACAGAAGGCTTGCAGCAACTCTTTCCCACCAAATACCTGATCGGCGCCGCCCTCTCGGTGGCGCTGGCCTTCCTGGCACACGTGCTGTTCGTGTGGCTTGAGAAGGCCGTCACCCCCTGGGCGACCGCCCGCGAGAGGGAGGTCGGATGAGCGAGGTGATCGCCTGGTTCTCCGATCCTTCCAACTGGCAGGGCTCTACCGGGGTGCCGATCCGCCTCTGGGAGCATTTATGGATCTCGGCCGTGTCGGTGACGGTGGCGACGGTCCTTGCCTTGCCGGTGGGCTTGTATACCGGCCACACCGGCCGGTTTGCCGGCGTGGCGATAAACCTCGCCAACATCGGACGGGCCATCCCCTCCTACGCCGTTTTGGTGATGGTCCTGCCGATTTCCCTATCCCTGGCACCCGTTCTTGGCTATTCCCCCAACCTCGGCCTCTCGTTCATCCCCACCTTTACGGCCATGGTGCTGCTTGCTATCCCTCCGATCCTGGTCAACGCCCATGCCGGCCTCCGGGCGGTTGATCGCGACTTGATCGAGGCTGCACGGGCCATGGGCTTGAAAGAGCGGGAGATCCTCGGGCAGGTGGAACTGCCCGTTGCGATGAACGTGATCGTCGGTGGGTTCCGGACCGCGGTCCTCAATGTCATCGCAACCGCCACGATCGGAGCGATCGTCTCGTTTGGCGGTCTGGGACGTTTCATCATCG
>CAZPIZ010000039.1:11335-12459 GCA_964586615.1 uncultured Acidimicrobiaceae bacterium
TTCTACGAATCGAAGCTGATGGCCGAGATCTATGCACAGGTTCTGGAAGCCAACGGCTTTACGGTCGAGCGCTCCTTTGGCCTCGGATCCCGGCAGGAACGGGCCCCCGCCTTTGAGGAAGGCCAGATCGATCTCGTCCCCGAGTACGTGGGATCCGGGCTCGGTTACTACGACACCAGCCAGATAACCGGAGACGGGGACACCAACCGCGAGCTTCTGGCCGCCGTGCTGGCCGAGAAGGAAATAACGGTCTTCGGTATCACTCCCGGCGAGGACACCAATGCCGCCGTGGTGCGCCAGGCCACCGCCGACGAACTTGGTCTGTCGACCATGAGCGATCTTGCGGCGGTGCAGGGAGATCTGCGTTGGGGCCTTCCCCCGGACTGCGACGAAAACCCGCTGTGCAAGGATGCGCTGGAGCAGTACGGGATCACCTATCCGCCGGCCGAGCGCGAGTCGCTGGCGGCCTGCGATGTACCGATTGCAGAAGCCCTCAACGGCGATGCCATCGATTTCGCCTGGCTCTGCTCCACCCAGCCCGCCATCATCCAGTACGGCTTCGTGGTGCTCGAGGACGATCTCGACACCCAGCCCGCTGAGAACATCGCCCCCCTTGTCAGGAACGATTTTCTCGAGCAGCTCGATGATGCCGAGGCATTTCAGGCTCTCCTCGACGAGGCCTCATCGGGTATGACCACCGAGGAGTTGACGCGACTCGGGGTCGAGGTCAACGTCAACCAGCGCGAGGTGGACGAGGTCGCCCAGGAATGGCTTGAAGCCCAGGGCCTTCTCGGATCCTGATTCAACCTCTCTGATACGAGGGCGCTCCCGGTGAGGATCACCTCACTGGAAGCGCGCTCGTATCTGCTCCCACTGGACCCGCCCTTCTCGGCAGCGTGGGATCCGGTGCCACGCGCTGCTTTTCCCGAGACGATCGTCATCGTCAACAGCGATGAGGGGGTCAACGGCAGCTGTGGGGGGGCCCCGGTACCCGACCTGGCGATGCTGGAGCGGCTGCTGGTCGGTGTCGACCCGACCGACACCGCGGCGGTATTTGGAATCTGTGAGACGGTCGATTTCCACGGTGGCCGCAACTGGACCGTGGAGGTGGCGGTTTGGGATCT
>CAZPIZ010000040.1:0-1516 GCA_964586615.1 uncultured Acidimicrobiaceae bacterium
AGAGCCACCACCGAGCTCGCTGCCTACAACGCCGTCCCTCCAATGGCGGATGGCTATTACGCGATCGGTGAGATTCGGTTGCGGATGGGCGACCTCGACGAGGCGGAGGAAGCGTTGCGGAATGCTCATGCCCTTGGGAAGAGTCCCCAGCCAGCTCTCGCTCGTATCCGGCTTGCACAGGGGAAGGTGCAACAAGCGGTGGCCGCCATCAACACCGCCCTGGCCGAGAACACCTGGGACCGGGCGTCAAGGACCAGGCTGCTGCCCGCCGCGGTCGAGATCTTCGTCGCCTCCGGCGACCTTGCATCGGCCCGCGAGTCGGCCCAGGAATTGGAGCGCCTCGTGGAGACTTTCGATTCGCCGGCGATGCAGGCGGCCCGCCACGAAGCCTGGGGTCAGGTTCTTCTGGCCGAGGGAGATGCCGCCGGGGCGAGCACACACCTGAGAGACGCGATCGCGACCTGGCGGAAAGTCGCCGCCCCGTACGAGGTTGCAAGAGCGCGGCGGCTGCTGTCGATGGCACTTCGGGCAACACACGATGAGGATGGTGCCGATCTCGAGCTGGCTACCGCCCACAACGAGTTCGCGAAATTGGGGGCGGCCGGCGTCAAGGCTCAGGTCGAAAAGGAAATCCAAGCCATCAGCGACCGGCGGTCCAAGCCGGTCCAGGCTCGGAAGACTTTCATGTTCACGGACATCGTCGGCTCGACCAATCTCGCCGAGTTGTTAGGGAACGATGCTTGGGATCAGTTGCTCAAATGGCATGACGAGGCGCTTCGGTCTCAGTTCAAGAGGAGCGGCGGTGAGGTCGTGAACTCGACTGGAGATGGGTTCTTCGTTGCCTTCGAGTCGGCACGGCTGGGAGTCGACTGTGCGATCGCGATCCAGCAGACCCTGGCCGACCACCGTCGGACCACCGGGTTTGCCCCTTCGGTTCGCATCGGCCTCCACGTTGCCGAGGTCAATCGCCACGGCGACGACTACAGCGGGAAGGGAGTCCACGTAGCGGCGCGGGTGGCCGCTTTGGGAGGTGCCGGCGACATCGTCGCAAGCCTCGAAACCCTTGAAGAAGCCGGGGAGGTGGCATCGACCGACACCCGTGAGGCGGCCCTCAAGGGTGTGGCCAATCCTGTCGCGGTTGCCACCGTCGTCTGGCGGTGAGCGCCGGGCTCATGGCTAGTCCTTTGGGGCGAATGGTTTCAGGTCTGCGCAACTCAGGTGGCCGATGCCGATAGATGTCCTATGAAACAGTTGAACGAGATATTGAGTTCGGCGGCCGTCCGGGTCCGTCGCAGCCTCTTCAAGCGGCGGGAAGCCGAGTCGTACGGAGATCTGATCTGGTTGATGGATCCCGAAGCGGGGGCCTCACAACCACGACGGCCCTGGCGGCAGGAACTCGATCGCATGTCCGTAACGTCGTTTGTGGAGCCGGTCCGTCACAACTCTTGAGCTCTCAGTAAGGGTCTAGTGAGTCGGGCGCCCCAAGTTCCTAAAAGCTTGGGCCAGATTCTCAGAT
>CAZPIZ010000040.1:1616-9432 GCA_964586615.1 uncultured Acidimicrobiaceae bacterium
TTGGGCCAGATTCTCAGATGGTTTGGCCAATCCAGTCCCGGGATCGGCCAGAATCGGCTCCGGTGACAACGCCCGTCCTTTCCGATTCCCGTCTGGCCAACCTCGGCGCGCGCACGATCGGGGATGCCTACCGCTCGTTCGACGATCGGTTTCGAATCGTTACCAGGCGAGCGAGGATCCGCTTTCAGGACCGCGCCTGGAGAGGCATGGCCGCCGACGCCCGCCAGCGGTTCGACGTCTATGGGAAGGAGGTGACCGAAGCCGTCATCAATGTCAGGCGACTGATGGGAGATCGGGTCGAGGACCGGATGGTGTGGGCGGCGATGAAGGCCGTGTATTCGGGTCTCATCCAGGAGAGGGATGACTGGGAGCTAGCCGAAACGTTCTTCAATTCTGTCACCCGCAAGATATTCACCACGGTCGGGGTGGATCCGTCAATGGAGTTCGTGGACACCGACTTCGACTCACCTCCTCACGAAGCCGACCGTTCGGTCTACCGTTCCTATCAAGAGCCCGTCGACATTGCCGTCCTCATACAGCAGATCATCACCGATGCCGATCTCGACGTCTCCTATCGGGCGCTTGTCGCCGATTCGACCGAGGCCGCCCAGAAGATAGGTGAGCATCTTCGAAGGATCGGAGCCCTGCGGGTTATCGATCGGGCAGAGGTGGTCGACGCCGTCTTCTACAGGGGGAAAGCCGCCTACCTGGTGGGCCGGGTCTACAGCGGTTCCCATGTAATCCCGCTGGTGCTGGCGCTTCTCCACCCGGACGGCGCTGTCGTGTTGGACGCAGTCCTGCTCACCGAAAATCAGGTGTCGATTCTGTTCTCTTTCGCCCGCTCTTACTTCCATGTCGACATAGATCGGTCCTACGACCTGGTCAGGTTTCTTCGCTCGCTGATGCCAAGGAAGCGACTTTCCGAGTTGTACATCTCGATTGGCCAACACAAGCATGGGAAGACGGCCTTGTACCGGGAGCTCCTCGAACATCTGTCGTCTACCGCCGAGAAGTTTGAAATCGCCCGGGGCACCAGAGGTCTGGTCATGGTCGTGTTCACCCTCCCCGGTTTCGATGTCGTGCTCAAGGTCATCAAGGACCGATTCCCGAGTCCCAAGCGCACCACTCGCAGCGAGGTCCGGGAGCGATACCGCCTGGTCTTTCGTGGTGACAGGGCTGGTCGGCTAGTGGATGCCCAGGAGTTCGAGCATCTCCAGTTTGACCTGACCCGTTTCTCGCCCGATCTGGGAAACCTCCTTGCCGCCGAATGCGGACGCTCGATAGAGGCATCCGATCTCAACCTGGTGCTCGGCCACGCCTACATCGAGAGGCGGGTGATACCGCTCGACATCTATCTGCGGGATGCGGATCCCGACCTAGCGGCGGCGGCCATCGTCGACTACGGCTGGGCGATCAAGAACCTCGCCGCCGCCGGGACCTTCCCGGGGGATCTCCTCTTGAAGAACTTCGGAGTGACCAGGCACGGACGGGTGGTCTTCTACGACTATGACGAGATCACGAGCCTCGCCCGTTGTGTTTTCCGGGACCTTCCGGAACCCTCCGACCCACTCGAGGAAATGGCGGCCGAGCCCTGGTTTGCGGTGGGTCCCGACGATGTGTTTCCCGAGGAGTTCTCGAGCTTCCTCGGGGTCGAAGGCGAACTGCGCAAGGCATTTCTCGACAAGCACTCGGATCTCTTCACGGCCAGGTGGTGGCAGGACACCCAACGTCGGGTGACTGACGGTGAAGTGATCGACATCTTTCCTTATGAGGATCGTCTCCGACTCAGGCATCCGGGATGAGGCATCGGGTATGAGGCCATTGCCTGATCTGCCGATCGAAGAGGTCGTCGATGACCTCACCTCTGCGTTCCGGTCCGGCAACCGGGTGGTCCTGGTTGCTCCGCCCGGATCGGGCAAGACCACCATCGTGCCGCTGCGACTCCTGGATCAGTCATGGCTGGATGGGAAGATCGTCGTGCTCGAGCCGCGGCGACTGGCTACCAGAGCCGCTGCCCGCCGGATGGCGCACCTGCTTGGCGAAGAGGTTGGCCAGACGATTGGTTATGTCACTCGCGACGAGCGGCGGACAAGCAAGTCGACCCAGATCGAGGTCGTCACCGAGGGTGTTCTCACCCGGCGCCTCCAGCGGGATCCGGCGTTGGGAGGGACCGCAGTGGTGGTCTTCGACGAGTTTCACGAACGGAATCTCCAGACCGATCTTGGTCTGGCATTGATCCTCGACAGCATCGACGCGCTCCGGCCCGATCTGAGGTTGCTGGTGATGTCGGCCACCCTTGATGCCCGGAAGGTCGCCGAATTGATCGACGCTCCCGTCGTGAGCGGTTCGGGCCGGATTCACCCGGTCGATCTGCGGTGGTCGCCGCTGTCACGCACGGGTCGGCTCGACCAGCACGTTGTTTCTGTGGTCAGGCAGGCGATGGGCGAACCCGGCGACATCCTCGTGTTCTTGCCCGGGATGGCCGAGATCGAAAGGGTGGCCCGCTTGCTCGAAGGGATCGACGCCGACATACACCTCCTCCACGGCAGCCTTTCGGTCCAGGCTCAGGATGGTGCCTTGCTTCCGTCGGCCCGCCGGAAGGTGGTGTTGTCGACCGACATCGCCGAGACCAGCCTGACGGTCGAAGGGGTGCGCATTGTGATCGACTCCGGGCTGGCCCGGGCCCCTCGGTTCGATCATCACACCGGCATGACCCGGTTGCGGACGGTGCCAATTTCGAAGTCATCGGCCGAGCAAAGGGCCGGACGTGCCGGAAGAACCGAGCCGGGTGTCGCCTATCGACTGTGGTCATTGATCGAGCACGGCACCCGCCGGCCTCATACCGAACCCGAGATCACCCAGGTCGATCTCGCCGGGTTTGCTCTCGAACTCGCTGCCTGGGGAGCGCCCGATCCGTCGAGACTGTCGTTCCTCGACCCGCCTCCGAGCCGCACCTATGAAGAAGGCCGCAGCCTCCTACGCTCCCTTGGAGCGCTCGACCACAACGGACGGTTGACAGAGGCGGGTCGGCGAATGCTCGATCTGCCGCTCCACCCCCGGCTCGCCCACATGATCGTGGAAGCACCGCCCGGAGATCGATGGCTGGCCTGCGTGCTGGCGGCGATGGTTGATGAACGCGATCCGTTTCGCCGCCCTCATGGAGAATTTGGCCCGGGACAAATGGCTCCGGTCGACCTCGGGCTGCGGGTGGAGGCGATGGAAGGGAAGGCCCATGATCTGGCGGATCGGGGCGCGATGGAGCGCCTGCGAAGACGAGCAGGGGACCTGGCCCGCCGGTCCGCTGCCGACCAGAAAGACCTCGATTCATCCCGGGCCGGGGCGGTGCTGGCCCTGGCATATCCAGACCGGCTGGCCATCCGCCGGGGCAGCCCCGGGCGGTTTCAGCTTCGGACCGGCACCACGGCTTACCTGTCTCCTAATGATTCGTTGGCGACCGAGGGCTTCCTTATTGCCGCTGACCTGGATGGCAAGAGAAAGGACACGAGGATCCGGCTTGCTGCCGCCATCGAGCCGGGCCAGGTGGCGGAATTGTTTGCGGAGGATGTCACCGAGAAGGTGGGTCTGGAGTGGTCGGGGGATCGGATTGTCGAGCGAACCGAGCGGAGGCTGGGTGGCCTGGTCCTCGACACATTCGAGCAGCGCCCCGCTCCCGGACCCGAGGTGGCCAAATTGCTGGCATCACGCATCCGAAAGCTCGGGTTTCAGGCTCTTGATCCTGATGGCAGGGTCCAAGCCATGTTGGATCGCCTCGAGTTCCAGGGTCGTGAACGGACCGAGTCCCCACAGCAGGGTTGGTCCGAGCAGGATCTGCTCGACAGCTTGGAGGATTGGCTCGGCTCCCAGCTTGTGGCAGCTACATCTCTCGACGAGCTCGACCCGATGCGGGCGCTCAAGGCAATCCTGCCCCGGAGCGGTCGGCAGCCACCGAGCCAACTCGAGCTGTCCAATGGCCGCAAGGTTCGGGTGTCCTATCCCGACGGGGTGCCGCGTATGGCCGTCAAGGCTCAGGTTCTCTACGGCATCAACCAGCACCCGACGATTGGGGGCGTGCCGGTGGTGATCGAGGTGTTGTCACCGGCCAACCGCCCGGTGCAGATCACCTCAGACTTGCCGGGCTTTTGGAAAGGCTCGTGGGCGCAGGTCCGCAAGGAAATGCTGGCCCGCTATCCCAAGCACAATTGGCCGACCGAGCCATCCCGTTTTGGCGCGGACGATCGACACCAGGGGAGCAAGGCCCCGCGCCAGAACCGGAGATCTGGCTGAGCCGTGTCTCCCGCCGGGCTAACTTCGTGCCCATGACGAGCTATCCGGCCGAGTACGAACTCGACGCTGTCCTCGCCGACGGCGACGTTGTTCAGGTACGGCCGATCAAACCCGAAGATGCCGACCAACTCGTTGCCTTTCATGGCCGGCTCAGCACTGAGAGCCGCTACTTCCGGTTCTTCCTGGTCAAGGACACCCTTGAGAGGCGCGAGGCCGAGTTCTTCTCGAACGTCGATTATCAGGACCGCATGGCGCTCGTGGCCCTCGACGACGGCCTGATCATCGGAGTCGGACGCTATGACCGTCTCAAACACGACCCATCGGTGGCAGAGGTCGCCTTCGTCGTAGATGATGCCCACCAGGGCAAGGGCATCGCCTCGGAGTTGCTTGCCCTGCTCACCAGCTATGCCCGCCAGACCGGGGTGACCTCGTTCCGGGCTTTCGTCCTGCCGGAGAACCTGCAGATGATGAGGGTCTTCCGCAATTCCGGGTACGGCCTGACCAGAACCCTCGAAGACGGAGTATTCACCGTCGACTTCCCGGTCGATCATTCTCTGGACGCCAGGACCGCCGAGGACATGAGGGAGAAGCGGGCGGTGGCGGCGTCCTTGCTTCCGATTTTCTTTCCCCGGTCGGTGGCAGTGATCGGCGCCTCGACCACACCCGGTTCGATTGGATCGCGCCTATTCCACAACCTCCTCTCCACCGGCTTCACCGGGGCGCTGTTTCCGGTCAACCACAAGGCTCCGGTGGTGCACTCGGTGAGGGCCTATCAGAGCGTGGTCGACATCCCCGATCCTGTGGATCTGGCATTTATCACGGTGCCGGCCCCGGCGGTCTTGGAGGTGGTTGCCCAGTGTGCCCGGAAGGGGGTGCGGGGGATCTCGGTGATCACGGCCGGCTTCTCGGAGGTCGGGGAGGAAGGTGCCAAGCGTGAGGCCGAACTGCTGGCCCTGGTTCGCAGCTCCGGTAT
Source organism: uncultured Acidimicrobiaceae bacterium (assembly GCA_964586615.1). Lineage (GTDB taxonomy): Bacteria > Actinomycetota > Acidimicrobiia > Spongiisociales > ZC4RG35 > DATEEG01. Next base: position 6,874 of record CAZPIZ010000040.1, read on the forward strand.
GCGGATGGTCGGACCCAACTGCATGGGGCTGCTCAACACCGCGGCCGCAGTCAACCTCAACGGGACCTTCGCTCCGGTATATCCACCCAGAGGCAACATCGCCATGTCGTCTCAATCGGGGGCGCTTGGCATTGCCATCCTCGACTACGCCCGGCAAGGCAACATCGGGATAAGCCAGTTTGTGTCGGTCGGCAACAAGGCCGATGTTTCCGGTAATGATCTGCTGTTGGCCTGGGAGGACGATCCCTCTACCGATGTGATTCTGCTGTACTTGGAGTCGTTCGGTAACCCTCGCAAGTTCAGCCGCATCGCCCGCCGCATCGGGATGAGCAAGCCGATCATTGCTGTGAAATCGGGCCGATCGGTCTCCGGCAGCCGGGCCGCCTCCAGCCACACCGGGGCGCTCGCCAGCTCGGACGTGGCGGTCGAAGCCCTCTTCGAGCAGGCGGGGGTGATCCGCACCAACACCATCGAAGAGATGTTTGCGGTGGCGTCGCTTCTGGCCAATCAGCCGCTGCCGCGGGGACGGCGGGTGGGCATTGTCACCAATTCCGGTGGCCCTGGCATCCTGGCCGCCGATGCTCTCGAGGCCGCCGGACTCATCCTGCCCGAACTCTCGGAAACTACCAGGAGCCGTCTTTCCGAGAAGCTCCCGGTGGAGGCGTCGACCCGCAACCCGGTCGACATCATCGCCTCCGGGGGGCCGGATGAGTACGCCCACTGCCTCTCCATGCTGCTGGCCTCGGACGAGGTCGATGCGGTGATGGTGATCTATGTGCCCACCACCCCCGATGGCGCCGCCGATGTTGCCCGGGCCGTGCGGGCGGCAGCCGATTCCCATTCCGGTGAGATCCCGGTCCTGGCCGTGTTTATGCAACAGGGAACCTCGACCTTGTTGGCCGGTGGAGTGAGGACCATTCCCACCTTTCGATTCCCGGAGGCGGGTGCCCTGGCCTTGTCGCGGGCGGTCCGTCACAGCGAGTGGCGGTCGCGGGATCCGGGGGTAGAGCGAGCGTTTGCCGACATAGACGCGGCCCGAATCAGGGAAGTGGTCGAGCCGGCAGTGGCGAGGCTCGGTGAGGACGGTGGATGGTTACAGCCGGAAGAGGTCGACTCGATCCTGGCCGCCGGCGGGCTGGGTCTGCCGAAGAGCCAGGTGGTCGTGGACGAGCAGTCGGCGGTGGCGGCGGCTGCCTCGGTCGGCGGACCGGTGGCACTGAAAGTGGTCTCGCCATCGGCTTTGCACAAGTCAGATGTCGGCGGTGTTCTCCTCAACCTCGACGGGGCTCAGGCTGTAGCCGAAGGCTTCCGCCGGGTGTGGAGTTCGGTGCCAGATCCCGAGGGCGTCCAGGTGCAGGAGATGGTTCCTGGAGGCCACGAGGTTCTGATCGGGATGACCGAGGATCCCAATTTCGGTCCCCTGATCGTCTTCGGGATGGGTGGGGTCCTGGTGGAATTGCTCGGTGACGTCGCCTTTCGCATCCATCCGCTGACCGATGCCGAGGCGCGGTCGATGATCCTCTCGATCCGTACCTCCCGGCTGCTGCAGGGCTATCGCAATCTGCCCCCCGGCGATTTGAACGCACTTGAGGAGGCCCTTCTGCGGGTGTCGGCCCTGATCAACCTGGTACCGGAGATGGTCGAGCTCGACCTCAACCCGGTCAAGGTGCTCCCCCCCGGAGAGGGCGTGCGGCCGGTGGATGCTCGCATCAGAGTGAGGCGTCTACCCCCGGAGCGATCCCCGGAACTGGCCGATCTGCCGTCCGTGCGTCGCCGCCGGCACTATTGATACCCTCTCGCCATGGCATCTCTGGTGGATTACACGGTCGACGGCTCGGTGGCATTGGTCCGTCTCAACCGCCCTCCCGTGAATGCTCTATCGGAAGAGCTGTCGGCCGATCTGAAGGCAGCCTTTGGTGAAGCGGCCGACCCTGCGGTGCGGGCGGTGGTCGTTACCGGTCAGCCTCACTTTGCGGCCGGGGCCGACATCAAAGGCTTTCAAGCCGTGTACGCGTCGGAGGGCGAGGAGCGACTGGCGCTCACCCTGGCCGAGGCGGTGTGGGTGCTCGAGGAGTTGGAGAAGCCCACCATCGCCGCGGTGCACGGCTACGCCCTCGGCGGTGGGCTGGAGTTGTCGCTGGGGGCGGATTTACGGTTCCTGGCCGAGGACGCCCGGGTGGGCCAGCCCGAGATCAAGCTCGGTTTGATTCCGGGCGCCGGTGGCACCCAGAGACTTGCCCGCATCGTGGGGTTCCAAAAGGCGAAAGACATCGTCTACACCGGGCGCCAGGTCGGAGCCGAGGAGGCGCTGGAGATCGGTCTGGCCGATCGGGTCTATCCGACCGATCGGTTGCTGGAGGAGTCGTTGCACGTGGCCGCCGAGATGGCCACCTGGCCGACCAGGGCTATCGCGGCCGCCAAGCGGGCCCTGGCCGGTGGTTGGGGCCGTCCCCTTAAGGAGGGTTTGGCAGTCGAGGCTCAGGAGTTCGATGCCAGCTTTTGGACCGACGACGCCAAAGAAGGCGTGTCCGCCTTCCTCGAAAAGAGAGCCGCCACCTT
>CAZPIZ010000040.1:9532-12354 GCA_964586615.1 uncultured Acidimicrobiaceae bacterium
GTTCTCATGGGACAATTCTGCCCTTGATCTATCTCGACCACGCCGCCACCACCCCCCTTCGGCCCGAGGCCGCCGAGGCGATGGAGCCTTTTCTGAGGGACCGCTTTGGAAACACCTCCGGGAGCCATGGCATCAGCCGCCGGGCCAAGAACGTCCTGGAAGAGGCCCGGGAGCGGGCCGCCGACGTCCTAGGGGCTTCCCCGGGTGAGGTGATCTTCACCGGCGGGGGCACCGAAGCGGACAACCTTGCGATCAAAGGGGCGGCTATGCCATCGAGGGGAGGGGTGGTCACGGTAGCCACCGAGCACGAGGCGGTGCTCGAGACCGGTCACTTCCTGGAGAGGATGGGGAGCAAGCTCGACGTCATCGGGGTCGACCAGCACGGAGTCGTGGATCCTGCCAGGGTGGCAGCGGCGGTGGGCCGCCACACTGTGGTGGTGTCGGTAATGACCGTCAACAACGAGACCGGCACGCATCAGCCGATCGTCCAGGTGGTAGAGGCGGTCAAACGTTCCAACCCCCGGACCCTCGTGCACACCGATGCCATTCAGGCCTTCTCCTCGCTCGACCTGACCGTGAATCAACTCGGAGTCGATCTGCTTTCGCTCGCTGCCCACAAGTTCGGTGGCCCTCAGGGGGTTGGGTTGCTCTACACCCGATCGGGAATCAACCTGGAACCACTGATGCATGGCGGCGGTCAGGAGTATGGGCGCCGCAGCGGCACCCACAACGTGGCCGGCGTGGCGGGCATGGCGGCGGCGATGGTGGCTGCCGCAGCAGATCGTGATCGTTTCCGGCGCGACGTCGGCGAAGCCAGGCGGGCCTTCGAGGCCAAGCTGTCCGATCGGGTTGAGCGCACGGTCCCCGACGCTGTCAGTGCACCCCAGCACAGCCATCTTCGGCTGGGAGTCGAGAACGAAACCCTGCTTGTGAGGCTAGACCGGCTGGGCGTGGCCGCTTCCGCCGGATCGGCCTGCCAGTCGGGGGCCACAACCGTCTCACATGTGTTGTCGGCGATGGGCCTCAGCAAGGAGGAGGCCAGACGGTCGATGCGGTTCTCGTTCGGATGGACCTCGACGGTGGCCGATGCCGAGCGAGCCGCCGAGTTGGTGATCGAGGCCTTGGAGGGCCAATCATGAGAGTTCTAGTGGCGATGTCGGGTGGGGTCGATTCCTCGGTGGCCGCAGCCCTCATGAAGCAGGAGGGTCACGAGGTCGTCGGCGCCACGCTCAAGATGTGGCAGGGTCCTTTAGGTGAAGCACCCACGGCCGGTTGTTGCACGGTCAGCGATGCCGAGGACGCCCGGCGGGTGGCAGCCCAGCTTGACATCCCGTACTACGTGCTCGATTACACGGATCACTTCCGGACGGGAGTGATTGATCGATTCGTCGACGACTACCTGCATGGTCGCACACCCAACCCTTGTGTCGAGTGCAATCGAACCGTCAAGTTCTCAAAGCTCCTCGAGCAAAGCGCTGCCTTCGGTTGTGATTTTCTGGTCACCGGTCACTACGCCCGTGTCACCCAGAGCGAGGGGAAGTTCTCGCTGTTGCGGGGTATAGATCGCAACAAGGATCAGTCTTATGTGCTGGCCATGCTCGGCCAGAACGAGCTGGCCCGGGTCCGCTTTCCCGTCGGTGAACTCGAGAAGACCGAGACCCGGGAATTGGCCGCTGGGCTCGGACTCCGCACGGCCCGCAAACCCGACAGCCAGGACATCTGCTTCGTGGGAAGGGACCACTACCGGAACTTTCTCCGCAAGGTCGAACCTGCCACGGTGGCGCCCGGTCCGATCCTCGATAGCGCCGGGCTCGTGGTTGGGACCCACCAGGGCGTCGCCGGTTTCACGATCGGCCAGCGCCGGGGGGTCGGTGTGGCCCTGGCAGAGCGTCGCTATGTCGTCGAGGTGCGACCGGAGACGTCGACGATTGTCCTCGGCGACCGGTCACAACTTGAGGTCGAGGGTGTCGAGCTGACCGGGACCACCTGGGTCGACCAACCGCTGCCGTCAGGAGAGCTGGTCGAGGTGCAGTACCGGGCCCACGGCGCCGCAGTATCGGCTGTGTGGCAGGGTGGAGCTTTCTGTTTCGAAATTCCGCAGACGGCGGTGGCCCCTGGCCAGACTGCGGCTCTGTATCGGGGCGAGCGGGTCCTGGGGAGTGGAATCATCGCCGGCACAACCTGAAGGGAGATATCGGATGTCGTTCTTGGCCACAATCGGGGAGGGCGCGGCCCAAGACAGGGTGGCAGAGCAATACGAGGGGGAACGATCTTCAAAGGGTTACGTGCCCAACTACGTCCCGATGTTCTCCTTGCGCCCGGATGTATACGACGCCTGGGCGGCGTTGATCAGCACCATCAGGGGCAACATGAACCTCCGACGTTACGAACTGGTCACCTTTGCCGCCGCCCGGGAGCTGCGTTCGAGCTATTGCTCACTCGCCCACGGGAAAATCCTCCTCGATGAGTTTCTCGATGAGAAGGCTTTGCGGGATCTGGTCATTCAGCCGCCAACGGATGATGTTGAACGAGCGGTGATGGATCTGGCGGCCAAGGTGGCTCGCGAGGCGACGTTGGTGACTCAGCTCGACATCGACACCGTGCGGGGTGTGGGCCTGACCGATGAGGAGATACTCGATGTCATCCTGGCTTCGGCTGCCCGCGCCTTCTTCACCAAGGTAACCGACGCCACGGGGACCAGAGCGGACAACGAGTACCGGAGCTTGCTTGGAAACGAGCTGGCCGAGGCCCTGACTATTGGTCGCCCGATCGAGGACCGAGTTTGAAGGCGGCGGACCGACAAGTGGATCGACTTCCCCTGG